>NZ_MUFI01000007.1:0-163587 GCF_001996265.1 Salinivibrio sp. MA440 | reverse complement strand
ATATATAATAAAAAGGTTGGCATTAATCTTTCATAAGCAATATGGCCTTAATAAAGAGGCGACACCTTTGTAGCGAGATAAGGAGCGACTTATGACTCAGCCAACCACGACCATGCCCCGTACTAGCTTGCCAACGCCAAACCGTGCGGTTCAAGGCCGCTGCCAGCGTCACTATCACGCCCACACCGAGCGAACAAAAGATCGGACTCCCCACTGATTTTAAGCGGCTGCCTCGTTAAAATAGCGCCGGTGTGATGATAAGGAGCAACCATGACTCAGGCGCAAACGTGGCAGCAGGTGCTGGCCGAGGAAAAACAACACGCGTATTTTCGCGATACCTTAGCGTATGTCGACGGTGAAAGAGCCAAGGGCGTTCCGATCTTTCCCCCCAAAGACGATGTGTTTAATGCTTTTCGATTCACCGAGCTTGGTGATGTAAAGGTGGTGATCTTGGGTCAAGATCCCTATCACGGACCGAACCAAGCACATGGACTGAGCTTTTCGGTACGACCAGGGGTAAAAACACCGCCTTCATTGGTCAATATTTATAAAGAGCTTGCGACTGACATTGACGGTTTTAAGATCCCCTCGCACGGTTACTTACAAAGTTGGGCGCAGCAGGGTGTGTTACTTCTCAATACGGTGCTGACCGTGGAGCAGGGTAAAGCGCATTCACATGCTAAGTTAGGTTGGGAAACATTGACTGACCGCGTGATCGATGTGGTGAATTCGCAATGCGAAGGCGTTGTTTTTTTACTGTGGGGGGCACATGCACAAAAAAAAGGCAAAGCCATTGACCGTGATCGCCACCATGTATTGACGGCGCCTCATCCCTCACCGCTTTCAGCTCATCGTGGTTTTTTTGGTTGTAAACACTTTTCACAAACCAATGCATATTTGCTCGAGCAGGGAAGCAATCCGATTGATTGGCAACCGCGTTTAGATGACGAGATAGCGGATAAGCATGGATGAACGGTGAAGCGCTAGCCGATAAACAGACGCTAAGCGGATAGATGAGCGTTAAGCGGACGGATCCGCGTCGGATTGAAGATAAAAAAGGTGCTCATTGAGCACCTTTTAGTCATTTTATGTTGAGGGTGAGTTAATCGAGGTCCAGTTGAGAGAAATCGCCAAAAATATCGATGTCTTCCAATTCTTTTTTTAGCCGCTGTTTATCTTTCAGCGCTTCAATTTCTCTCCATTTACGTTTGACTGGTTTTGCGCGTCCATTGCGCCGTGGTGGGTCTTGCTCAAACATATCGTTAAAGGCAATGTTTTCCATAGTCACCTCTTTTCACCTTGCGGTTAGTTTTTTAATACCACACTCGCCCCTAACATAAAATTGAACTATTTCTCATTTGTGGCAGTGAGATGAAGTTTTTATGAGATTGCGCTCACTGATTTTCCAAATCAGTGACGATTCACTCAACAGCGGCGAGTTTAAATTGACCTCGGTAGCCGTTCACGCGAAGATTGCGCGCCATATCATCATTCCTTTTTAATATGACGAGGGACAGTCAATTGAGCCTACTCACTTTTATCAATGATCTGATTTGGGGCTCGGTACTCATTTATGTGCTCATTGGCGGAGGTATCTTTTTCTCGCTGACGTTGGGCGGTATCCAATTTCGTCATTTCTCGCATATGTTCTCTGTTATGCGTCATAGCCGCCGCCATGACCACGGTAGCATTTCCTCTTTTCAAGCCCTTTGTACGGGACTCGCAGCGCGCGTGGGCACGGGGAACATGGCCGGTGTGGCGGTGGCATTGTCGTTAGGTGGGCCGGGTGCCATTTTTTGGATGTGGCTGATGGCATTTCTTGGTATGGCAACGGCCTTTGCCGAAAGTACCTTGGCGCAAGTGTATAAGGTACAAGATCCCGACGGTTATTTTCGCGGTGGGCCGGCCTATTATATGGAGCATGGTCTTGGCATGCGTTGGATGGGGATCCTTTTTTCTATTTTACTCATTCTCGCCTTCGGGTTGGTGTTTAACTCGGTCCAAGCCAATTCTATTTCGCAAGCGGCTCAAGTGGCGTTTGGCTGGCCTCCTGCATACGTAGGCGCAGGGTTGGTGCTGGTCAGTGGGTTGATTATTTATGGCGGTCTGCGACAGATAGCCCGAACCGCAGAAGTCGTCGTCCCAGTGATGGCGCTGCTATATCTTTCGCTGTCCTTGTATGTGGTGATCATGCACCTTGATCAGGTGCCAGCCGTCTTTATGCTGGTGATAAAAAGCGCGTTTGGTTTACATGAGGCGGCATCCGGCGCGTTGGGTTATACCTTGGCGCAAGGCATGATCCAAGGGATTAAACGCGGCTTGTTTTCGAATGAGGCCGGGATGGGATCTGCCCCGAACGCGGCAGCGTCAGCGACGCCTTATCCGCCACATCCTGTCTCTCAAGGCTATGTGCAAATGCTCGGGGTTTTTGTCGATACTTTGGTGATTTGTACCGCAACTGTGGCGATCATTCTTCTGTCTGGAGAGTATATTCCCGGGGGGGAAGTGACGGGAGTTGAATTAACACAGCGGGCACTAAGTGCACAAGTTGGGGGGTGGGGAGAACAATTCGTTGCCGTGGCGATTTTTTTCTTTGCATTCACCTCGATTATTGCCAATTACTCGTATGCTGAAACCAATCTACTTTTTATCAATGGCCGCTGGCGTCCGGCACTCCCTTATTTTCGTGCGCTCGTTTTAGGTATGGTCATGTTTGGTGCATTGGCGGAGCTACCGCTTGTTTGGACGCTGGCAGACGCATCCATGGGGATGATGGCGCTCGTCAATATGATCGCGATTTTATTGCTGTCGGGAATAGTGAAACGTCTCGCGGCCGACTATCACACACAACGTTCGTTAGGGCGGGTGCCTGTGTTTGATAGTCGCCGGTTTCCTGAGTTACATAGCCAATTAGATGAAAAAGCGTGGCCGCTTCCTAAGCGCTAGGGGCAACGGTGTTTTTTTTGCACCGGAATGATAGGCTTAGCGATAGACAGACAACAAAGGGGTTAGCAAAATGCTGATTGTGGTTTCTCCGGCAAAAACGCTGGATTATGAGTCACCGTTACCAACCGAACGATACACAAAGCCGCAGTTCACTCCGCATTCAGAGGCGTTGATAGCGGTATGCCGTCAACTGACGCCTGCCGATATCGGCTCATTGATGAAGGTGAGTGATAAAATTGCTAGCCTGAACGCGGTACGCTTTGCTGAGTGGTCACCGACATTTACACCTGACAATGCTCGCCCTGCAGCCTTGGCGTTTAAAGGGGATGTCTATACAGGCTTGGATGCAAATTCGATGTCAGAGCAGGACTTTGACTGGGCACAAGCGCATTTTCGAATGCTTTCTGGCCTTTATGGCCTATTGCGTCCGCTTGATTTGATGCAACCTTATCGCCTGGAAATGGGCACCAAGTTAGCGACGCCGCGTGGCGATAACTTGTACCAGTTTTGGGGCGATATCATCACAGATGCACTCAACGAGACGTTAGCGACGCAAGACAATCCGCTACTGATCAATCTCGCCTCCAATGAATATTTTAAAGCGGTCAACAAGAAAAAACTCGCAGGTGATATTATCACGCCCGTCTTTAAAGACTGCAAAAATGGGCAGTACAAGGTGATCAGTTTCTACGCGAAAAAAGCCCGTGGGATGATGGCGCGTTATTTGATTGATCAACGAGCGACATCCGTGACAGATATTAAAGGGTTTGATGTTGCTGGTTACTACTTCAGTGAAGAACTGTCTAAAGGTAATGAGTTGGTATTTCTGCGCGATGAGCAGTAAAGACAAGACTGTGAGTGGTAAAAAAGCCCCATTTGGGGCTTTTTTTGATCGACGCTACTGGCGCGTTATCTCAGTGTAAGATACGTGCACGTATGGTGCCTTCAATGGCTTTGAGTTTTTTCAATGCTTTATCCGCTTGCTCCATCTCCACATCAATGACCACATAACCAATCTGTGCCGACGTTTGTAGATACTGAGCGGCAATGTTAATGCCCTCATCGGCAAAGGTGGTATTAATTTTGGTGAGCACACCCGGGCGGTTGGTATGAATGTGCAGCAAGCGTGAGCGACCTTGATGCTCAGGCAATGACACTTCAGGGAAATTAACACACGATAGTGTCGACCCGTTGTCCGAGTATTTGATTAATTTTCCTGCCACTTCAAGGCCAATATTTTCTTGGGCTTCATGGGTCGAGCCGCCAATATGTGGCGTGAGTAACGCATTATCAAAGGCCTGCAGCGGTGAACTGAACGCTTCTTTATTGGTTTTTGGTTCCACAGGAAAGACATCGATAGCGGCCCCTGCGAGGTGCTGACTTTCTAAAGCGCCGCAGAGCGCGTCAATATCAACCACGGTCCCTCGTGAAGCATTAATAAAGATTGCACCCGGCTTCATGCGTGCGAACGCGTCGGCATCAATCATATTTTGTGTGCTTGCGGTTTCTGGAACATGCAAAGAAACAATATCACTGCGATTCAGTAACTCTGTTAGCGAGTTAACTTGAATGGCATTACCGAGTGAAAGCTTGTTGTCGACATCATAGTAATAGACTCGCATCCCGAGGTTTTCGGCCAAAATACTGAGCTGGGTACCAATGTGGCCATAGCCAATGATCCCAAGCACTTTGCCGCGCGCCTCGTAAGAACGTTCAGCAGATTTTAACCATTCGCCACGGTGAGCTTTGGCGTTTTTCTCAGGAATGCCGCGCAGTAGCAATAAAATTTCACCCAGTACGAGCTCGGCGACGCTGCGAGTATTTGAGAAAGGCGCGTTGAAAACCGGGATACCGCGTTTCGCGGCGGCATCGAGATCAACTTGATTGGTCCCGATACAAAAGCATCCGACAGCCACCAGTTTTTTGGCCTGCTTAAAAACAGCTTCGGTGAGCTGGGTACGTGAGCGTAACCCAACAAAATGCGCGTCTTTGATCGCGGTTTCAAGGTCTTCACCGGTGAGTGAGCCTTTGTGATACTCGATATTGGTGTAACCCGCTTGTTTGAATGATTCAACGGCTGTGGGGTGGACGCCTTCGAGCAGTAAAATTTTTATCTTATTCTTGTCCAATGAATAGTGTGACATGTGGGCTGTTCTCTTCCTTAGAAACAATAGTGGGTCGCAATGTTGCGCCTGAACGCCGGGGGGTATCGTCACCCTTTCCCCTAGATTTCTGGTGAAGACAGTGCAATGGGTGACGTGGTCAGTAGCCTGATCTTTTTACGCCAAGTCGCACATGGGCCTGCGATGAACCGGTATCAGAACAGTGACCAAGATAACAAAAATTTATATAAGGGGTAAGAATTATCCGTTCTATGCCATAAAAAAAGCACCTTTAAAAAGGTGCTTTTAACTTATTGATTACATTGAGCGCAAACGGTTGGTTTTTAATGCTGCTAATGGGCGGGTATAAGCCGTTGATCTGCAGGATTATGCGTTTATTCTGCCACTTTTTTCACCCCGGAATCGGTGCCGGTTAGGACGATATCGGCACCGCGGTTGGCAAATAAGCCTACAGTCACCACGCCCGGGATCCCATTAATGGTATCTTCGAGACCTTTAGGATCCTGAATCTTGAGGTTATGAACATCCAGGATAACATTGCCGTTATCAGTCACCACGCCTTGACGATAGCAAGGATCACCGCCCAGCTTGACAAGCTCTCGTGCCACGTAAGAGCGGGCCATTGGGATGACTTCGACAGGGAGAGGAAACTCGCCAAGCACATCGACGTGTTTGGTATCATCGATAATACAGATAAATTTATCGGCAATGGCGGCAACAATTTTCTCGCGCGTCAATGCGGCGCCGCCGCCTTTAATCATATGATTGCGCTTATTGATTTCGTCCGCACCGTCAACATAGATATCGAGGTGACCCACTTCGTTGGCATCAAAGACTTCAATCCCTAACGCTTTTAAGCGCTCGGTCGACGCGTCTGAGCTTGATACCGCCCCTTTAATTTTTTCTTTCATTGGCTCAAGGGCATCAATAAAGTAATTCACTGTCGAGCCGGTGCCAACGCCAATAATACTGCCTGGCTTAACA
This sequence comes from Salinivibrio sp. MA440, assembly GCF_001996265.1. Classification (NCBI taxonomy): domain Bacteria; kingdom Pseudomonadati; phylum Pseudomonadota; class Gammaproteobacteria; order Vibrionales; family Vibrionaceae; genus Salinivibrio; species Salinivibrio sp. MA440. The sequence goes on along the minus strand of NZ_MUFI01000007.1, from coordinate 157,534 downwards.
TACTCTACCGCCGCTTCACCGGTGGCTTTTTTCTTTTCGTCCTGGGTCATGGTAACTCCTGCGTAACGGGGAATAAGGCGTGATTATAGCGAAGCCAAATCGTGGCGTCAGGCTATGGGTCGCGAAATCGATGTGAGTCAACGTCTAAGTTGGCGAAATGATGGCTCACCAATGCCAGTGTTGGCTTGGTGTCAGTATATGGGGTAAAGGAATATCCCATTGCTCGCAAGGTAATGAATGCCAACGTTGGCAATCATGGGCGAGGCCAATGGCGGTCGCATTTGGCGCGCACAAACCCAGCGTGCGATCATAATAGCCGCCACCCATGCCTAGGCGCTGGCCGTCGGCGTCAAAAGCCACTAATGGCGTGGCGATGATGTCCAGTTTTGAGCTAGGGATTAGGGTGCGAATATCTAAAGTGGGCTCGGCAATGTTATAACGATTAAGGCGCATGCGCGTGTGAGGGTGGTACTGTAAAAACAGCAAATGGCCGCGACTGAACGGATGAACAACCGGTAAATAAACCTGTTTTCCTGCCTGCCAGCAGGCGTTGATTGCCGGTTGGGTATCCAACTCACCGTCAAAAGAGAGGTATAAGGCGATACGCTGCGCATGAACGACGTCAGGTAATGTCATAAAGCGTGCCGCAACCTGCTGGGCCGCCTCGGTTTGCTGTTCAGGCGAGAGCTGGCGACGCGCGTGACGGATGGTTTGGCGAATCTGCTGTCTGGGCTGCATAACTGTCCTTAATGCTAGCCTGTAAAGGAGGGCCCCGGGATGCCGTTGGGATCGATGGCCCTTGAACCCGCTGGTTCAAGGCGGGTGGGTAGTATAAACCGTAGGCTTCTCGGTACGAGCCGAGCTTGCTCAGTAGCTTATAACAACACACCCTTCGGTTTGCTTATCGGCTCAGGGACGTTGATCCGCTGACAAACACCCCAGGGAATTCGATTATTTTTGCGATCCTTGCACTGCCACTGCTTTATCGAGTTGGGCAGTCATCAGGGCGGTCCGTTGCTTGACCTGATCTTCAACTGTCTCCAACGCTTGTTTGGCATCATTTAATTCATGACAAACATTCAAAGCGGCAATGGCAATTAGCTGCTCTGTATTGGTTACTTTAGTGCGCTCTGCCAGCCGATGCAACCGTTGATCGAACTCGTTTGCTGCATCTTTAAGCGCTTGCTCTTGTCCAGGCGGACAATTGACGCGAACAAGGCGATCCAGGATTTTAATTTCAACCGGTTGTGTGTTCATAGTCCCAAGCTGGCTCCTCATACGGCCCGCAATGTCGAGGGCCAGATACAGAATAATGGCGCTATTCTAGCAATTATTTTCCCGAATACACTACATCGAAAGCCGCCTTGGCGAGTGATGCAGAGAATTTAGACAAAAATGGACACCGAGGGGTTGATCTTTATCATCGTGGCAACGGCCTTCCTGCTCTTACACTGGGTTTGTAACCACCATAATGGACAGAATAATTCTGCATCGCACAAGCTGGCCAAGAATCACGGGTTTTTTCGCTGAGTGATTCAGCCCTGTGGTGTGAAATGCTAAACTAACCCACTTATTTTTGAGCGCACGACCAAGGGCAACATTGTGACTGAAACCCGTTTACCCGCATATGCGAAGACTGCAGAAATATTAACAGCAGATAGCCTGGCGGTTACGCCGGCAGAAATGCATGGATTGATCGCCGGCATGCTAAGTGGTGGCTTGGCACTGGAAGAGGGGAGTTGGCTAACCATGCTTTATGATTATACCAACCAAGGAATGGGCTGGCCGACCGAGTCAAAAACCTTGGCCATGCAGAGCTACCATCAATTGAAAACCCAACTGACAGGAACGGATTTAGATCTCGATATTTATGTTCCGGATGATGAACACTCGGGTGTCGTTGCCCGTGCAGAAGCGTTAGTGGAATGGATTAATACCTTTCTTGCTGGCGTTGGTCTGATTGGGACAAAGGGGCGTAAACTATCCAAAGACGTCACAGAAGCGCTCAGCGATTTAAAGGAAGTGGCGCAGTTAGGGATTGACGAAGACGGGGATTTGCAAGAGCAAGCGGACTTGCTTGAGCAGGTTGTTGAGCATGTGCGTGTGTGTAGCTTAGTTGTCCATGCCGAGCTTGGCGCACGTCTTGAAACTGACGACGAGACGCCAAAAACGCGCCATTAACCGCAATGACGTCTGCGGTTTGAGGCATGGTGATGACTCAGGGTGAGGAAAAGTAGGATGAAAGCCTATGACATAGTGATTGCTGGTGGTGCAATGGCCGGCGCAACCGCGGCACTGGCGTTAGATACGCTAAGTGGCGGGATGTTACGTATTGCGGTCGTTGAGGCGATGGTGCCAAACCATGGTGATCACCCAGGTTATGATGCGCGGAGTATCGCGTTAGCCGAGGGCAGTTGCGCTGCTTTTGAGCAACTGGGACTTTGGGAGGCGTTGGCGCCGTTTGGCACACCGATCCAACATATTCACGTTTCAGATCGTGGTCATGCTGGGCAAACGCATATTGATGCGCAAACGCAGGGCGTGTCATATCTCGGTCAGGTCATTGAACTGGCAGATGCCGGCGCGGTATTGCACCAAAAACTGCATGCGCGTCCCGCCATCGATGTCTTTTGTCCTGATGCAGTGATCGCGATTGAACGAAAGCTTGACGCTGTTACTGTCACACTTAAACAAGGACAATCGCTAACGGCATCATTACTCATTGCCGCCGATGGCGGTCGCTCACCTTGTAGTCGTTTGCTCCATCTCCCCCGGCAGCAGCACGACTTTGGCCAAGTGGCTGTGATTGCCAATGTGTCTACGGCGCTTCCGCATCAAGGTCACGCCTTTGAGCGTTTTACCGACACGGGGCCCGTCGCGTTACTGCCCATGTCGCAAGGACGTTGCTCATTAGTGTGGTGCATGACTCCCGATGAGGCGCAACCGCTCACCCAAGTCAGCGATTCGGTTTTTTTACAACGCTTACAACAGGTTTTCGGTTGGCGTCTTGGTAAGTTACTTCATGTCGGAGAACGTCACGCCTACCCGCTGGTGCTCAATCAGGTCGTGCGGCCAGTGAGTCATCGCGTGGCGGTGGTTGGCAACGCAGCACAAAGTTTACATCCCATTGCAGGACAAGGCTTTAACCTCGGCCTGCGAGATGTCATCACGCTGGCTCAAACTGTCAGCGCAGCCTTCCAGCGCGGGCAAGATATTGGCGCGATACCGGTCCTGATGGATTATGCCAGTCAACGCCAGCCAGACAGAGATACAACCGTCGCACTAACATCAGGGCTCGTTCATCTTTTTTCTAATCAGAGTGCACTACTTGCAGCCGCACGGAACGCAGGTTTGGGGTTGATGTCGACCATAGAAAGGGTGAAACAACCCCTCGTGCAACGCACCATAGGATGGGTAGAACCGAAATGAAGATGATCAATGCAGATGTCGCGATTGTAGGTGGCGGAATGGTGGGGCTAACACTTGCCGCCTCACTGGCAGAAACGGACTTACGCATCGTTGTGATTGAAGGTAAAAAACCGGTAACAACACTAGACGATCTACCAGAAAACCGTGTATCGGCACTGAGTCGCGCGAGCGAGAATATGCTTCGTGCCTTAGATGTTTGGCCGGGTATCGTCGCACGCCGACTGGCAAGCTATCAAAAAATGCACGTTTGGGAGAAAGATAGCTTTGCGCAAATTGATTTTGACGCACAGGCATTTGGTCAGCAAAACCTAGGACACATTGTTGAAAACCGCGTGATTCAACTTGCCCTGCTCGACAAAGTGCAGCAGCAGAGTAATGTCACCATGCTCATGCCTGAGCAGTGCCAGTCTATGATGCAAGGTGAGCGCGAAACCTGGTTGCCATTGGCCTCGGGAGGTGGTGTGACGACAAAGCTGGTTGTCGGAGCCGATGGCGCTCGCTCATGGGTGCGCGAGCAAGCACACTTTCCATTGGTTCAGCGAGATTATGGACACCATGCTGTGGTGGCAACGGTACGTACAGAAGCCCCTCATCGAGGCGTTGCGCGTCAGGTTTTTACGCCTGATGGCCCTTTAGCGTTTCTACCACTGTCCGACCCGCATTTATGTTCCATTGTTTGGTCGGTGCCGCCTGAACAAGCGTCGGAGTATCGCGACATGGCGTCTGATGGATTCGAGCGGGCGCTCACGGCTGCCTTTGACGCTAGATTAGGCCGATGTGAGGTGGCCGGACCGCGTGCGAGTTATCCTCTTACCATGCGTTATGCTCAGAATTTTGCCTCTGAGCGCATTGCCCTTATCGGTGATGCCGCACATACCATTCATCCGCTTGCCGGCCAAGGGGTGAATTTAGGGATGTTAGATGCGGCCGCGTTAGCACAGACACTCGCGCAACTTTCAGAAAAAGGGAAAGATGTCGGGGCGTATGCGTCACTGCGTCATTTCGAGCGTTGGCGTAAAGCGGAAGCCATGCAAATGATTGCGGCGATGCAGGGATTCCGGAGCTTGTTTGATGGTCAAAACCCAGTGAAAAAGCTCGTTCGTGGTGTGGGTATGCGCGCGGTGAATCACCTACCCGGCGCCAAACAGCCCTTTATGGCCAAAGCCTTGGGGCTAGAGGGAGAGCTCCCTGATCTCGCGAAGCCACCTGCTCGGCGCGTCCATTTTTCATGATCGTGTGACAACGGAAATTGGCGAAAAAAAGAAAATATGCTAAACAGCATGACGAACAGCTTGTCTGGAAGTTTGTATTTACCGACGGATGTTGCACATTAGCACTGGATACAACCAGAGCACTGGCTACAACCTGAGTATTGGGTATAACAAGGTCATTGGGTCTAACAAGGAACAATATTATGAGCGATATTCCATCCGGATTAAAATTTACTGAGACGCATGAGTGGGTGCGTCCTGAAGGGGAAGGTCTCTTCACCATTGGCATTTCCGATCATGCTCAAGCGTTGCTTGGTGATATGGTTTTTGTTGATTTACCTGATGAAGGTGACACCTTTGATGCCGGGGATGATTGCGCAGTGGCCGAGTCGGTCAAAGCAGCGTCAGATATTTATGCGCCGATTTCCGGGCAAGTGATCGCCGTGAATGAGGAATTGGATAGCGCCCCAGAATTAGTCAACAGCGATCCTTACGGCGATGGTTGGCTCTTTCAAGTTCAAGCCACTGACGAATCAGAAATTGATGCCTTGTTTGATGCACAAGGGTATGAAGAAACCTTAGGCGACCAAGATGCCGATTAAGGTGTAGTACCAACCGTGTGCCACTAGCATTGACAAGTGAGGGATCCTGGCGGGATCCCTTTCTGTTTATTGGCTTCCCGGTAAGTGACGTCGGCGTGATCAAGCGCCGCGGTCACCTGTGTTTGCCAAGCCGCATGGGGAGATGTCAAGCTCACCACTTATTTATCGTCAGTCAGAGAGTAAGGTAGAGGCTCACGCTGCCAGATAAACTCTGGCGCATCCGCTAGGCGAAATGCTGTCTCGTCATCGAGGTTGTTTGGCAGAACCGCTAGCACTGCTGCCTGGCCATTAGCTTGACGGTAACCGGCAATCACGGTTCCACCAGAGCGCCAGTTTTCACCGACAGAACGCTCGACTTTATCCCCTGCCACCGGTGTATGTGTGGCTTGTCCTATGAGTTTATACATAGCCCGCTTGTTTATTCCTCGGTATTTAGCGCGAGCAACGGTCTCTTGGCCGGTATAACAGCCTTTGGTGAAGCTGATGGCATTCAATGCCTGCAAATTCAACGATTGAGGAATAAACTCACCACTGGTTGCGGCTTCTATGCGAGGGAGTGCGGCATCGATTTCATATCGATCCCAATATTCACTGCTGAGAAGGACCGCGGACGACTGATACTGATTCACGAGCGCGGTTGCCGCATCGGGAGTGATCGCGAGTAACCAACGATGAGGCGCGATCATCACCGCCGTTCCCTGCTCGCCCTGGCGGACGTTACCTTGTGGGCCAAAGTGGTCAGTCACCCACTTTTCCGCTTGGGCGCCAACCACGCCAAGAAGTACGCAGTCGACTTTATCAAATGCGATCTTAGAGAAGATGGCGTATTTTTTGACTTCCTGTAATTGGGTTGCCTCAATCGATGCCGGCTGCACCATGGCTAAGCCATCTTGGAAGTGGAAAAAACGTAACACGGACCAGACTTTACCTTTTGGATCGCAATGCGCCGCTAAGGTCGATTGATCCACGTCGAGCTGCTCAATATCGCAAGTGAGCTGGCCTTGTAAGTATGACTTAGTGTCGTCGCCACTAATTTTGGTTAACGCCCAATTATCGAGGGCAACAATGGCCAGTTCCGGCGTCTGGTCACTGGGGTGTTGTGCCACAGGCTCAAAAGCTTGGGTTTGATACCATTCGCTCATATAAATCACGCTCTCCGTTGAGAAAACACAGGCTATCTCTCGTATAGTAATGGTGCATAACAGGCTTGTCAGCCTTTGTATTGTAAGGGTATTGCGCCAAACGACGGATTAACGCTAGAGAGCTCTCAGATTCGTCTTTTCTTTTTTGGGAAAAGTGGTCGTCAGACCCTTGCGTTGATAGTATCCATCCACTGATATCAGTGATAGAGGTCAACATGGTTAACACTGAAGATAAAGCGCGAATTCGTTGGGCATGCCGTCGGGGGATGCTGGAGCTTGATGTATTGGTCATGCCCTATTTTGAGGCATGCTACGACACATTGAATGAAAATGAAAAACAGGATTTTGTCGCATTTTTAGAAAGCGCCGACCCGGATCTGTTTGCCTGGCTGATGGGGCATGGTAAACCTGACGATCCTAAGATGGTCTCTGTTGTCGAGAAGGTAGTTGCCTATAACCGAAGTAAGTTGCGTACATAGCCAACTCCATTGCCCGCGCTATGTCACCGTCTGTTTATTCCTGGTCGGCATGATGGTGGCATGGCTATTGGCGGTGCATGTGTCCCTCCCGCTTTGCGCGCGTGCTTTCCTGATGCTTCACGTTGTCCGTGAATTGATTCACTTTCAACACCGACTGGTCGAGAGTACCGGCTGTGTCACTGTGTATTTTGATGATTGGATAAGGCTACCCAGCGGCGAACGCCAACCCATCACATGTATCTGGGCGACGCCTTGGCTGATGATGCTCAAAGCGCAATCGGATGCGCGCTGTTTGTATTTGTGGCGCCATGGCTTGCCGGACTATCATTTTCGTCTGCTTTATCGGCATTATTGTCAACCAAAGCAGGATAGTTTGTGACATATTTATGACGCCTTGGTTGCCTTGCTTTACTTTTTCCTAACATCGCCGATAGTTAGTGCAAGTACGTGATTAATCCAGTCTTGCTCTGAAGGTGTTGTAGGGTCGTTATGAAAATAAAACACAAGTTACTTTCTCTTACCGTGATGTCGGTGTTGGCATTACTCGCTGTGATGGCTGCGGCTTGGAACGCGGAAACGCGGTTAGATAAAATGCATCGCCAGTTAACCGCGGTGTCCGATCTCGAGGTCGTACTGCTTAATTTACGCCGTAATGAAAAAGACTTTCTTGCTCGGATGGATCCCAAATACCTCTCTCGGTTTGAAAACAACGTCGCAACCTTTAATCAGCAACTGACCGACTTTCGAGCACGCAGTGCCTCCCTTGGGTTAGAAACCGTCACGATTGATGACGTTAAGACAGCCATGCAAGCTTATGCAAATGGGTTCAGCGAACTGGGTGACGGCTACCAAACATTAGGTTTAACGACAGAGCAAGGCTTAAGAGGCCAAATGCAAAGCGCGAGTCAAGCGCTCGTGGCCGCAACTGAAAACGATATTGTGCTAGAAAGCAGTGCTCGCTTGTTAGTGGCGGACGCCAAGCTGTTTGTTCAAAGCAGTCATCTGGATTACATCGACCAATACCAAAATCATATGGATGCCTTAACAGACTATCTTGAAGGTGATCTATTGGCACTGTTTAAAGCTCACCAGTCTGAAGTTGAAAACGTTGTTGCGCAGAAAAAAGCATTAGGTTTGGCGCCAGATAAAGGGCTTTTGGGCGAGATACGGAGTCAAACGCACCAAGTGGAAAATATGTTTGACGCGTTAAGCAAAGAATACCAGCAAGCGATCGATCAAGCGCTACGCCAGACCACGATAGTGACGGGGTCGATAGTATTGGTGTTAGCGATCATCATGACGGTGGTTTCTCTGTGGATGAACCGAGGTATTCAACGGCGCATCGCGCTGTTCAGTCAGCAGATGGCGGCCATTACTCAGCAACGGGATCTGACCTTGCGCGCCGATGAGACTGGGCAAGATGAAATTTCACTGATGGCAAACGATGTCAATCAGATGCTGAGTAGTATTCAAAAAATGGTGGTCGATGTTAGTCGAGCGGTGCAGGCTTTACACCAAAGCGCAGAGCAGGTGGAGTCTCGCACGGCGCAAACCGGCACCGCACTGGCGACGCAGCTGGATGAAACGACCCATGCTGCAACGGCGATGAATGAGATGGAAAGCACGATTCGGGATATTGCCGGCAATACCGATCAGGCGGCTGATAACGCGAGAACCAGCCTAGGTCGTGCGCAAAATGGACAGCAAGTGGTGGATGATACCCGGACGATGATCATGACATTGGCCGAGACACTCAGCAATACCAGTAACGAGGTGCTTGAACTGAGTAAGCTGTCTGAGACCATTGGCTCGGTATTGGATGTCATTAAAGACATTTCAGAGCAAACGAATCTGCTGGCACTCAATGCTGCCATCGAGGCCGCGCGTGCGGGGGAGCAAGGACGAGGGTTTGCAGTAGTCGCGGATGAAGTGCGTCAATTAGCAACTCGTACCCGGCAATCGACCGATGAAATATCGGGCATTATTACCTCGCTGCAGGCGCAAACACAGTCAGTTGCAGAGCGTATGGAGCAAAGTCGAGAAGATGGCGAAAGCTCTGTCACCAAAGTAGATGCCGCCTCGCAAGAGCTGTCACAGATTATGCAAGATATGCAACAGATTATGGATATGAGTACGCATATTGCGACGGCGATAGAGCAGCAAAGCTCGGTTGCCAAAGAAGTTAACCAGAACGTGCACAACATTCAAGACATTGCCCAGACGAGTACTGAACGCGCGAGCCAAAACCGTCAAGCTGCTCATCAAGTCGCAGAAGAAGCGGCTAACTTAGAGCGGGCCGTAAGTGAATTTAAAAGCTAATCATACGGCCAGTCGAGAGACTGGCCGTTGTTTATTGCGACGATACCATGCGCCACATTAGCAAGGCTGATCGGGAACGAGGATGGTTGGGCCTGATTGAGCATGAGCGTCAGGATAGTCAATGGTGTAATGTAGACCACGACTTTCTTTGCGTTGCATGGCACAACGCACCATCAATTCAGCGACTTGGAGTAAATTACGTAATTCGAGCAAGTTATTCGAGACACGAAAATTAGCGTAGTACTCGTGTGTTTCTTGTTTAAGTAGCTCAATGCGACGCAAAGCACGTTCTAAGCGCTTGGTTGAGCGCACAATCCCCATGTAATCCCACATAAACAGGCGCAGCTCATGCCAATTGTGCTGAATCACCACTTCCTCATCGGAACAAATCACTTGGCTCTCATCCCAAGCTGGCAACGCTGTGTGTGGCTCTATATGGTCTGAGTGGGCTTTAATATGCTCAGCGGCAGACCACGCATACACCACACATTCGAGCAAGGAGTTAGAGGCCATGCGATTTGCACCGTGTAGCCCGGTATAACTCACTTCACCAATGGCATATAAACCAGGCAGATCCGTAGTGCCATTTTTATCCACCATCACACCACCACAGGTATAGTGGGCGGCCGGAACTATCGGGATGGCGTCTTGGGTCAAGTCAATGCCGTACTCTTTTAGCTTCTCGTAAATGGTGGGGAAGTGCTTGGTGATAAATTGCGGATCTTTATGGCTGATATCGAGATACATACAATCAGCGCCAAGCCGTTTCATTTCATAATCAATCGCACGCGCCACGACATCACGGGGAGCAAGCTCACCACGCGGATCAAAGTCTTGCATAAAGCGCGATCCATCCGGGCGTTTTAGGTGCGCACCTTCACCACGTAATGCTTCGGTTAGCAAAAAGTTACGCGCGTCAGGGTGGTATAAACAAGTCGGGTGGAACTGATTGAACTCAAGATTCGCGACACGGCAACCTGCTCGCCATGCCATCGCAATGCCATCACCAGAAGAGACGTCTGGGTTAGAGGTGTACTGATACACTTTAGACGCGCCACCTGTTGCCAGCACCACATAATTGCAGCGGACAGTTTCTACAACTTCTTGATTGCGATTCCAAATATAGGCCCCTAACACATGATTAGGGCCGCCGAGTCCGACTTTTTTACGCGTGATAATGTCCAGCGCGTTATGACGCTCGAGTAGGGTGATATTAGGATGTTGTCGAACGTTATCTTGCAATGAATTTTGCACCGCCATACCGGTTGCATCGGCGGTGTGTAGAATACGTCGATGACTATGACCACCTTCGCGAGTGAGATGATAACGCGGGGTTTCATCATCACTGTCTTCTTGATCGAAGGGCACGCCGCCATCAATCAGCCATTGAACACAGTCTTTGGCGTTACGGGCGATAAAGTCGACAACATCGGTATCACAGATACCGCCACCGGCTATTTGTGTATCTTCGACATGGGACTCCACTGAGTCTTGTTCGTCAAAAACAGCGGCGATGCCGCCTTGTGCGTAGAGTGTCGCCCCTTCACTGAGAGGGCCTTTACTGAGTACGATAACCCGGTGCGTGGGCGCCAAACGTAGCGCCAACGATAAGCCAGCGGCACCGCTGCCGATGACCAACACGTCACATTGATGTTCCTGAGTTGTGGTCGTCATGATCCCTAATCCTCTTTCTGCGCTCCCAATGTTACACCAATTTGACGCGGCCGCGCGCGCTAAGATCAAATCCAGTCTTGCTTGGGTGAAAGTTTGCAACCGTGGCATTGTTTGGGGGACAATACACGCAGCCAAAGACGCGCGCTTTGGTCATTCCGTCACAGTAATGTGATTTCACGCATAATAAAACCAACATGGTGAGGAACTTTTCTCCTAAGCGGTCATCGAATTCTCAGCGAAAGCTCGCAAGCGGGTTTAACCGCGCTCTGACAACGTCGGACCTAGAATGTCGATAATCGGGCGAAAAGATCAACCAAGGAGTAAACGCTCGAATGGGCGAGCAGCTAACCGACCAGGTTCTAATAGAACGTGTACAGAATGGTGACAAGCAAGCTTTCAATCTGTTAGTCGTCAAATATCAAAATAAGGTATGTAACCTTATTGCCCGCTATGTAGGCTCACACAGTGGTGATATTCCGGATATCGCACAAGAAGCGTTTATTAAAGCGTATCGTGCTTTGCCGGGGTTTCGTGGCGAAAGTGCGTTTTATACTTGGTTGTATCGCATTGCAGTGAACACCGCGAAAAACCATTTGGTGGCACAAGGACGACGTCCACCAGGCAGCGATATTGACGCCGACGAAGCAGAAAATTACGAAAGTGGGGGGTCGTTAAAAGAAATATCGAACCCTGAAAACTTGATGTTGTCTGAAGAATTGAGGCAGGTGGTGTTTTCGACCATTGAAACACTGCCTGACGACTTAAGAACCGCAATCACCTTACGCGAGCTCGATGGGCTCAGTTATGAGGAAATTGCACAGGTAATGGATTGTCCAGTCGGTACGGTACGGTCGCGTATATTTCGAGCGCGTGAAGCGGTAGAAAAGCGCATCCGGCCACTGATGAAACGGTAACGAGTTTTACTGGCTGCATGACGGTGACTTGAATGACGGATAAAGAAAAAATTTCGGCGTTATTAGATGGCGAACGGGTGGACACGTCGGTGATCCATGACATAGAGCGAGATAATAGCGCACAACAGACCTGGAGCGACTTCGGCATCATTCGTGATGTGATGCGTGGTGACGCGCCTGGCTCGTTGCAATGGAACATTGCCGATTCTGTCGCGTCCGCGTTGGAAGCAGAACCGGCTTATCAAGGCGCTCACGTTGACAGTAACGTGCACCCGATGCACGAGTCACAGCCGCGTCCGAAAAAGGCGCGTCGCCACCTACCTGGCTGGCTGCAACAGCTCACTCAGGTCAGTGTCGCCGCTTGTGTTTCTCTCGCCGTGATCGTAGGCGTGCAGCATTATAACCAGTCTGAACCAACGTCTCCGGGGGTTGGCAATCAAACCCAACCGCCAGTATTGGAAACGATTCCTTTTGCAGGTGCTGCTGAACCGGTGAGTTTAAGCCGGAATGATTTGCGTGCGACGCCTTCAGAATCTGAAATGATGGAGCAGCGTCGGCGCGTAAATGCAATGCTCAAAGACTATGAATTGCAGCTAAGGTTGAATAAGGATAGTCTGTCTAGCAATCAGACAATGGCACCGTCGACAAGCAGTAGTAAGCAATGAAAAAAACTCTGATCGGTGCGCTTGCGCTGGTCAGTTTGATGTCTGCGCAAGCCTCGGCCGAACCCTCTGCCGAGGCTTTGTTACATCAAATGGATACCGCAAGCGATACCTTGGACTATGAACTGTCCTACATTCTCGTTGGCAAAAATAGCCTAGAGCCACTGCGTTTTCGCCATGCACGGGTAGGTGGCGAAGCGTTTGGTCATCTCATGTATTTAAGTGGTCCGTCGCGAGAAGTAATTCGTCGCGGAAAGGAAATCAGTTATTTTGAACCTGGTTATGACCCTTTCACGATCGCCAGTGATCATATGGTGGCACCATTGCCTACCCTCATTCAGGCCGATATTGATATACTGGCAAACCATTATGACTTTGTCTCAATGGGACATGCGCGCGAGGCGGGCATGGATTGCCAGGTTGTACGTATCACACCGAAAGATGGTGAGCGATATTCGTACGTGCTTTGGCTAGACCAAGACAGTCACCTACCGGTGAGAGCCGATTTACTCGACCGAGATGGGGATCCGCTTGAACAGTATCGCGCCTTATCTCTGGTGGTTACGCCCAAAATTAACGACGCGATGCAAAAACTCACGCAGTTAGCCCTGCCGCCGGTATTAACCCTCCCACAAACAACCCGCCGCTCTGACCTGGATTGGCAGGTGACGGTGCTGCCAGATGGCTTTAAGCCTGTATACAGTAACCGCCATCGTTTAATGATGACTAAGCGGGCAGTGGAAAGCCAAATGTTTAGCGACGGCCTTTTTAGTTTTTCTGTTTATTTAGCCAAAGCCGACGATGTCTCCGTGCGTAAACAGATAGTGCGCCAAGGCCGACGGACGCTGCACAGTGTTATCAATGGCAACGCCGAAATTACAGTGGTGGGGGACATTCCACCGGAGACCGCTAAACGGATTGCTGATTCGGTTCGTATTAATCGCATGCCAACATCACAGACAGAGTAAAAGGTTGCACCATGATTAAAGCACTGGCGGAGGTAACAGGGTACCAAGACGGCTGGCTGTCCCTTGCCTGTCAGCAGCAAACCAGCTGTGGCAGCTGCAAATCGCAAAGCCAGTGTGGCACTGGCATTGTGTCCAAGGCCCTACCCGGAAAAGTGAACCATGTCAGCGTTCGTTCGCCAGAACCGCTGCCGACAGGAACCCTCGTTGAAATTGGCCTCGGTGAAGCCACCTTGGTCCGCTCGGCGCTCGTGGTTTATATGGTGCCATTAATGATGATGTTCGTGGGCGCCTTACTGGGGCAATTTTTCTTTGCCGCGTTGGCAGGCAGCGGTGAAGGAGGTGTTATCGCACTAAGCCTAGGCTTCGGTGCCCTTGGGGTCGGTATCGCACGACGTTTAGCGAAATATGTCGGGAGTGCCGAACAGCAGCAACCTGAGCTTCTGCGTGTCATGGGAGAGCCAATTTCCGAGTTGGCAGTGATAAATACCAGACACCAGGATAGCGACTAGCCACTATTTTCGGTAGAATCCAGCCCAATTGATCTTAGGATCCCATTCTTATTGATAACGAGTAAGTCACACCCACTTATGAAGCATATTCGTAACTTTTCGATCATCGCCCATATTGACCACGGTAAGTCGACGCTTTCTGATCGACTCATTCACGTATGCGGCGGCCTTACTGACCGGGAAATGGCAGAGCAGGTCCTTGACTCCATGGATCTGGAACGTGAACGCGGTATCACCATCAAAGCACAAAGTGTGACACTGAACTATAAAGCCAAAGACGGCAATGAGTATCAGTTGAACTTCATCGATACGCCAGGACACGTCGACTTCTCTTATGAGGTGTCGCGCTCACTGAAGGCATGTGAAGGTGCTTTGCTGGTGGTGGATGCAGGACAAGGGGTTGAAGCACAGACGCTCGCCAACTGCTACACCGCAATGGATATGGACCTTGAAGTGGTCCCTGTCCTGAACAAAATCGATTTGCCGGCCGCCGACCCAGACCGTGTGGCGCAAGAAATCGAAGATATTGTTGGTATTGAAGCCATTGAAGCCACGCGTTGTTCAGCCAAAACAGGGGTTGGAGTCGATGGCGTACTCGAAGATATTGTTCGCCTTATTCCACCGCCAGAAGGTAACCCCGACGCCCCCACTCAAGCGTTGATTATCGACTCTTGGTTCGATAAATACCTTGGCGTCGTCTCGTTAGTGCGCATTCGTGAAGGCTCGCTCAAAAAAGGCGACAAAGTGAAAATCATGAGCACGGGCCAAGAATGGAACGTGGACAGCATTGGCATTTTCACGCCCAAGCGTAAAGAGCTTAATGGTTTGCAAACCGGTGAAGTAGGCTGGGTGATCTGTGGGATCAAAGATATCCTCGGCGCACCCGTGGGCGACACCATCACCCATGCCAAAAACGGCTGCGAAAAACGGATTGAAGGGTTCCAAAAAGTTAAGCCTCAGGTGTACGCGGGCTTATTCCCGATTTCATCCGATGATTATGAAAACTTCCGTGATGCCTTGGATAAGTTAAGCCTCAATGATGCGTCGCTTTTCTTTGAGCCAGAGAGCTCTGCGGCGCTTGGCTTCGGTTTCCGTTGTGGTTTCCTTGGCATGCTGCACATGGAGATTATTCAAGAGCGCCTGGAACGAGAATACGACCTTGAGCTGATCACCACAGCCCCTACGGTTGTTTACGAAGTCACGCAAAACGATGGTGAAATCATCTATGTAGACAGCCCAGCCAAGCTGCCCCCAGTGAATGACATTCAAGCCATTGGTGAGCCTATCGCGCGTTGTAATATCTTGGTGCCCAATGAATTCGTCGGCAATGTGATTTCCTTGTGTGTTGAGAAGCGTGGTGCCCAAGTGGATATGGTTTATCACGGCAATCAAGTTGCGCTGACCTATGACATACCGATGGCGGAAGTCGTGTTGGACTTTTTCGACCGTATTAAGTCAACATCGCGCGGTTATGCCTCGTTAGATTATAACTTCGAACGTTATGACGTGTCTGACATGGTACGGGTGGATATCTTACTGAATGGCGAGCGTGTCGATGCACTGGCGATTATTACGCACCGTGCTCATGCGCAACCGCGTGGTCGCGAGCTAGTGGAAAAAATGAAAGAGTTTATTCCGCGTCAGCAGTTTGATATCGCCATCCAAGCCTCGATTGGCAATCACATTATCGCCCGTTCAACCGTCAAGCAGTTGCGTAAAAACGTCACGGCAAAATGTTACGGCGGTGATGTGAGTCGTAAGAAAAAACTATTGCAAAAACAAAAAGAAGGTAAGAAGCGCATGAAGCAGGTCGGTAATGTCGAGCTGCCGCAAGAAGCTTTCTTGGCCATTTTGCATGTGGGCAAAGATAAATAACAACGGATTCCATGATGGCCAATACGTTTTCTTTAATTTTAGTGCTGGTGACCTTGGTCACCGGCTTGGTTTGGGCGTTAGATAAATACCGCTGGGCGCCGCGTCGCCGCCAGGCTGCAGGCAAAGCACTGAAGGTCGCACAGACTGATTTGGATGCCGAACAAGTCGCGAAAGTGATGCCACAACCGAGTTGGGTTGAGAATCTGGCGTCTATTTTCCCGGTGATCGCGGTGGTTTTAGTGTTGCGATCATTCATTTATGAGCCTTTCCAAATTCCGTCCGGATCGATGATGCCAACCTTATTGGTTGGCGATTTTATTTTGGTGGAAAAATTTGCCTATGGGCTGCGTGATCCGGCTTTTCACACTGAACTGGTTGATACTGGCAAACCTGAGCGCGGTGACATTGTGGTGTTTAAATATCCGCCGCAGCCGAATATTGACTACATCAAGCGTACGGTGGGGCTACCCGGCGATACCATTGTGTATGAAGATAAGCGCTTGTGTATTCAGCCTAAAGGCGAAGCGCAGTGCCAGCCTGTCGCGATAGATAACATTCAGCCTAGTGAATTTGCACAAGGTGGTGTGAATCTGGTGCAAGCACAAGAGCAGCTGGGTGAGCAAGCGCATCAGATCCTTGTCCATCCGAATAAGCGCGATCGAATCAGTGCCTATCAGCCACGTCCGGGCGTCAATCGTTGGGTGGTGCCGGAAGGGCATTACTTTATGATGGGTGATAACCGCGATAACAGTGCGGATAGCCGCTTTTGGGGCTTTGTGCCTGAGCGCAACTTAGTCGGCAAAGCGGTGGCTATTTGGGTCAGCTTCGAATTCGAGCGCAACAGTGACAGCTGGCTACCATCGTGGATACCGACAGGGATACGCTTTAACCGTATTGGTGGAATTGATTAATTCTGGACTATGATGACAAAACTAACAGATAAATTGCAGCGAGAGATCGGCTATCAGTTCAGCAGTGCTGCATTGCTTGAACTGGCGTTGACGCACCGTAGTGCCAATGGCACACATAATGAGCGTCTCGAATTTTTGGGTGACTCAATTCTTAGCTTCGTGATTGCCGAGGATCTTTATCATCGCTTTCCGAAAGTGGATGAAGGGGATATGAGTCGGATGCGCGCGACCTTAGTGCGCGGTAATACACTAGCCGAAATTGGGCGGGAGTTTTCTCTGGGCGAAGTCATGCGCCTTGGCCCAGGAGAACTTAAAAGTGGCGGTTTTCGCCGCGATTCGATTTTGGCTGACGCTGTAGAAGCATTGATTGGCGCCATCTTTTTAGACAGTGATATCAACCGGGTACGAGATATTATCTTGCAATGGTATCAGCAGCGACTCGAAACCATTGAACCGGGTGTCAGCCAAAAAGATCCGAAAACCCGTTTGCAAGAGCTCTTGCAGGGAAAACGTAAACCGTTACCGTCTTATACGGTGATGAAAGTGAAGGGTGAAGCACACAACCAAGAGTTTACGGTAGAGTGCCAGATATCAGGACTGGAGCGTTCTGTGATTGGAAAAGGCAGTAGTCGTCGCAAGGCAGAGCAAGCGGCTGCAGAACTCGCACTACAGAAGTTGACATAATGACTGACACACAGCGCTGCGGCTTTATTGCCATTGTTGGCCGCCCGAACGTAGGAAAATCAACATTGCTGAACCGCTTGGTAGGGCAAAAGTTGTCGATTACCTCGCGTAAACCCCAAACCACGCGTCACCGAATCATGGGCGTGGATACCCGGGATAACTACCAGGCGGTGTATGTCGATACGCCTGGGCTACACATTGAAGAAAAGCGCGCCATTAACCGTCTTATGAATCGGGCTGCAAACAGCTCGTTAACCGACGTTGAATTAGTATTGTTTCTCGTGGATGGTACACATTGGACCAATGACGATGAAATGGTGCTTAATAAGCTAGCGCGTTCAGAGTTGCCGACGGTTTTGTTGGTCAACAAAGTGGATAACGTTAAAGAGAAGACGGAGCTGTTTCCGCATCTACAAGCGTTGTCAGAGAAGATGTCGTTTGTCGACGTGATCCCGGTTTCAGCGAAAAACGGGACCAATATTGATGTGGTCGAGCAGCGTGTTCGTGATGCGTTGCCGGCGTCTGAATTCTACTTCCCTGAAGAATATGTTACCGACCGCTCTCAGCGTTTTATGGCCTCAGAAATTATCCGTGAAAAGCTGATGCGTTTTACCGGTGAAGAGCTGCCTTATTCAGTGACGGTTGAAATTGAACGTTTTGACTACAACCCTGAAACCGATGGCTTTCATATTAATGGTTTGATTTTAGTTGAGCGTACCGGCCAGAAGAAAATGGTCATTGGTAAAGGCGGCGAAAAGATCAAACGCATTGGCCGTGAGGCACGCTTAGACATGGAAGATCTCTTCGAACGTAAGGTCTATCTTGAGCTTTGGGTGAAAGTGAAATCCGGCTGGGCTGATGACGAACGCGCGTTGCGCAGTTTAGGCTATATCGACGATCTTTAATTGGCCCGAACATCGGGTCCATGCACTCAGGAGAGGGTGAGTGGACGGCTTTCAACGTGGTTTTGTGATGCATTCGCGCCCCTATAGTGAATCGAGTCTGCTCTTAGATGTGTTCTCTGAGTTCGAGGGGCGTATCACGCTTCTCGCCAAGGGAGCACGTCGTCCCCGTTCGGCCATAAGAGGCGCACTGCAGCCTTTTACTCCCTTGCTGCTCAAGTGGGGGGGACGCGGTGAATTACGTACATTGCGCAGTGCTGAGGCCACAGGCCTCGCGCTGCCTTTATCAGGCAATGCTCTGTATTCCGGCTTTTACCTCAATGAGTTAGTTATGCGTGTGCTTGAGCCTCATACGCCTTACCCAGCGTTATTTTTCGATTATGTCACCGCCTTAACCCAGCTTGCCCGCTATCACAACCCAGAGCCTGCATTACGCTGCTTTGAGCTTGCGCTGTTAGAAGCACTAGGCTATGGCGTTGATTTTCTTCATTGTGCTGGTAGCGGCGACCCGATCAACGATACTATGACGTATCTATATCGTGAGCAGCAAGGCTTTGTCGCGTCGATCATGAAAAGCCAACATCGGCAATTTACTGGCGCTGATCTACGAGCGTTGGCGACACGACATTTTGAAACGGTGGCACAGCTGCGCGCCGCCAAGCGTTTTACACGTATGGCGCTCAAACCTTATCTTGGTCCTAAGCCGCTAAAAAGCAGAGAATTGTTTAGAAGGAAATAATCATGGATAAAATTTACCTCGGTGTGAACATTGATCAC
Organism: Salinivibrio sp. MA440; assembly: GCF_001996265.1. Taxonomy (NCBI): domain Bacteria; kingdom Pseudomonadati; phylum Pseudomonadota; class Gammaproteobacteria; order Vibrionales; family Vibrionaceae; genus Salinivibrio; species Salinivibrio sp. MA440. Next base: position 138,476 of record NZ_MUFI01000007.1, on the reverse strand, counting down.
GTTGCGACGATACGTAATGCACGTGGTACCGCGTATCCGGATCCGGTTCATGCGGCGGAGTTAGCTGAGCGTGCTGGAGCGGCAGGGATCACCGTGCATCTTCGTGAAGATCGTCGCCACATCACTGATCGCGATGTCCGTTTACTCAAAGAAACGCTACAAACGCGTATGAATCTGGAAATGGCGGTGACCGATGAAATGGTTGAGATTGCGCTCGAGATTCAACCTGAATTTGTTTGTTTGGTCCCGGAAAAACGTGAAGAGCTCACCACCGAAGGGGGCTTGGATGTCGCGGGCCAGCTGGATAAAGTGAAAGCGGCAACCCAGCGTCTAAGCGAAGCTGGGATTAAGGTTTCCCTTTTTATTGATGCTGATCGCAATCAAATTGAAGCGGCTCACCAATGTGGTGCGCCCTTTATTGAACTGCATACGGGCCACTACGCGGATGCAACCAATGACAACGATCGTCAATCGGAGCTTAAAAAGATCTCCGCAGCGGCAAGCTCTGCTGTCGATTTGGGGATCAAAGTGAATGCGGGCCATGGCCTGACGTATCATAACGTCACTCCCATCGCGGCGATGCCTGAAATGCATGAGCTGAATATTGGTCATGCAATCATAGGTCGTGCAATGTTTGATGGCTTGCAAAAAGCGGTGGCGGATATGAAAGCGATTATGGAAGCGGCGCGTCGCTAAATGGCCATTGTTGGAATTGGTACAGACATTGTTGAGATTGCGCGTGTTGAAAAAGCGTTTGCACGCCAATCGCGCTTTGCCGATCGGATCCTAACCGATAGTGAGCGGGACCATATGGCAACACATCATGCGCCTGCTCGTTACTTGGCCAAGCGCTTTGCTGCGAAAGAAGCCGCGGCGAAAGCGCTAGGAACCGGGATTGCCGACGGTGTCACGTTTCATGATTTTACCATTACGAATCAGACTTCCGGCCAGCCAGCCCTAAGCCTTTCTGGCCGTGCTGCCCAATTGGCACGCGAGCGTGGCGTTGCGCACTGTTGGCTGACCTTATCGGATGAAAAGGCCTACGCGGTCGCGTATGTTATCTTAGAAACGGGTTAACAGCCCTGCGCGTTATCGAGATATTGCGGTGCCAGTTGCTCAATATGTGCAATCTCATCTTGGAGCTCTAACAGCTCAGGTTCGACAGCTGTGATATCTGCCCCGGCTTTTAATTGCGTTTCTAACTCGTGACACAGGCTTTTCAGTTGAGGCACACCGCTATAAGCACAGCTACCGTGGAGCTTGTGGATGGCTTGCCATAAGCTATCGGTCTCTGACTCTCCCGCCAACGCACTAGCGACCACCTTCTTCACTGACGTAAAAGAGGCGAGTAACATTTCTAGCATTTCTTTGGCGAGATCGGCCTTGCCTGCTGCTTGGTTGAGCGCCCGCTGCCAATCCAGATGACGCGCACTGTGATCCTGGTTAGCCGAATAAGTGGGTAACGGTGCGGCTTGATGAGGTGCTACCGTGTCATCAAAATGCAGCCAACGACTCAGGGTGCTTTCTAACATGGCCTCTTCAATGGGTTTGGTGAGGTAATCGTCCATCCCGGCATCAATAAGGCGCTCACGCTCACCAGGCATCGCATGAGCGGTTACCGCTACAATCGGCGTTTGCTGGTTGAGTCCCGCTTTACGGATTTCTTGGCTAGCGGTGACACCGTCCATTTCAGGCATTTGAATATCCATCAAAATGATATCAAAGGCGTATTGGTGTGCCAGTGACAGGGCTTTGACGCCATCATCTGCGGTCACGACTTTCTCTACCCGCTCAGCCAACAAGGCCGTGATCAGTTTCAAGTTCGCGGGATTATCATCGACAGTCATCACGGTGTAGGGCGCTTTTTGCGTGGTGTTAGGTTGAGGTAGCGGCAAAGGCGCCGGCTCGGGTGAACCAAGCAGTGTTTCCAATAGTTTACGCTGCGGGATCGGCTTGGCGACACACGCTCGTACACCGGCTTTCAAAAGATGCTCGGATGCTTCGAGTTCGGTGGTGGGTAAGCAAACCACCACTGACTGCGCTTGCTGCTCACAGAGACTGACTGCATCTTGCATCTCACTGAGCGCAGGCATGCTCCCAGCATCAAAACAAAGGAGAGCAAAATGATACTGACGGTCAGTGAGCACATGGGTGCCGGACGCGGTATCAACGTTTAGGCCCACCTGGCTCAGTCGTTTGCGCAAAATCTCTCTGGTACGCGCATTGGGCTCCACAATCAGAATATCGCGCCCGACCAAAGGCTCGATGTCGAGTGGCTGCGATACCGGTAAATCAGTTTGTGTCAGCTGCAGCGTAAACCAGAATGATGAACCTTGGTGAAGGCGACTGGTAAAGCCAATATCGCCGCCCATTTGTTGGACTAATTTTTGCGTGATCACAAGCCCGAGCCCAGTACCGCCATAACGGCGCGAGATACTGGCGTCTGCCTGTCTAAACGCTTGGAAAAGCTGCGCTTGTTGACGTTCAGAGATCCCAATGCCGGTGTCTTTGACCATCAACTGCAGTTCGACGGTTTCATCGTGTAGCTGTTTAAGATCGACACTGACATCAATATTACCTCGCTCGGTAAATTTCGCCGCGTTGCCAATCAAATTGATTAAAACTTGTTGGATACGAAGCGGATCGCCAACCGCTCCCGCAGGAATCCGAGCATCGGTGCGCAGGGTTAGCTCTAGCCCTTTCTCATGCGCCATAGGCGCGAGTAGGCGCATCACTTCGTCGAGCATCTCTTGCACGTCGAACGGAATGTTTTCTAACAGCAACTTACCCGCTTCCAGCTTAGAGAAATCTAAGATGTCATTGATGATCGTCAGCAGGTTATTGGCGGATTTTTCAATGGTGAGAAGGTAATCTCGTTGACTACTACTGAGCTCGGTTTTTAGCATTTGTCGCGTAAAGCCAATCACCCCGTTGAGCGGTGTACGCAGCTCATGGGACATATTGGCGAGAAACTCGGATTTAACCCGTGCCGCTTCTTGCGCGTTTTTCTTGGCAATGTCTAACTCAACGTTTTGGATCTCGAGCTGCTCTAAGGTTTCGCGTAGATCACTGGTCGCCTGATCAATACTTTGTTGCATTTCCAAATGGTATTCGGACAATGAGATTGCCATTGCATTGATGCCATTTTTTAAGGTATCCAGCTCGCCGAGCAGCTCACCTTCAATCCGCACGTCAAGATGGCCTCGTCGAATTCTATCGACCAAGGTCACCATGTTGCCGATTGGATGAGTCACATCGGCAATCAAACGGTAAGCGAAAAAGCAGGAGAGAATCCCGCCCAGCGCGACCATAACCAGCGCTGTGATCATTTCCTGGTACTGTTTCAACCGTACTGAGCTAAGGTCCAACTCCATCGCAATATACCCCAAAGGGCGCTCGACATTGAGTCCGGGGGTAAAGCGTCCAATTTCTAAAATCGGTGCACGCAAAATCAAGGTATCTTGCTGTTGGCTAACCTGTAATTGTGTGGGAATAGGTTGGCCACTATCGACGGAGAGCATGGCTAAATTGCGGTGGTAATTCGAGGTCACAAACAGCTCGTTACGACGATCGAACACGGCAATACTTCTCACAAACTGAGAATGCTGGCGGTGAGCAAAGCCGATGAGCCGGCGCACGTTTTCACGACTGTCATTTTTCAATCCCACTTCGCTGGCAATGGCGAGCGGTTCTATAATCGCAGAACCGGTTACCGTGAGTTGCTGCTCAAGGTCTTGATAGCGGGTGCTGGTGAAAAATGCACTGAGTAATAGCCCAACGATGAGTGTCGGTGCAATAGTGAGTACAGAAACACGAGTGCGGAGGCCATATTTGGTCATGCTAGATAAACTATGGGAAAATAATGACGACAATTAGCGCCAGTGTACATGATTCAATCACAAAATAGTCAGCGAACTATCACAACTCCCACTGGCAGGATCTCTTGACTGGCTTGGCAACAAGCTTTAAACACTGGAATACGACATGGCGCGCTTTTTTAAGCCCGAAAAAAATAAAAAGGTTGAGCAAAAGCATCAGCTGATAACCATTAAACGCTTAGACCATCATGGCGATGGCGTTGGCTTTTTGGATAAAAAACCGGTGTTTGTCCCAGGTACCTTGCCGGAAGAGCAAGCCTTGGTACAGCTGACCGAGCAAAAGCGGCAATATGCGCGCGGCCAATTAATTAAACTCGATAGCCACGCCACACAACGTGTTGAGCCAGGGTGCCCGGTTTATCAGCAGTGCGGTGGTTGCAGCTTGCAGCATCTAAGCCATGAAGGGCAGGTTACGCATAAACAGCAAACGCTGAATGAGCTGATGCAAAAATTTGCTGGGGAAGAGGCAACACTCTCGGCACCTATTACAGATAGGCCATGGCAGTATCGGCGTCGTGCACGCATCAGTCTTCAGGTTGATAAAAAGGGGGCATTGGCAATGGGGTTTCGTGCTCGCCAACGCAGTGCGATTATCAATGTTAGCCATTGTCCGGTCCTGAGTGAGTCATTGAATACTTTGCTTGCGCACTTGCGTCCGTGTTTGGATGGCCTGCGTGGTCGACGTATTTTGGGTCATCTTGATCTGATTGAGGCTGACAACACCACGGTAGTGTCGTTGCGTACCACCAAGGTATTGCATAGTGATGACCGTCAAGCATTGTGCCACTGGGCAGAAACTCAAGGCTGCACCTTTTATCTTCATCAAGGCGATGGCGTACCTGAACGTCTTATCGGCGCCGCGCCAGATTACCAAGTGGCGGGATGTCGCCTTGCGTTTCAACCGAATGACTTTATTCAGGTCAACCCGACGGTCAATCAGAATATGGTGTCACAGGCACTGGATTGGTTAGCACTAGAGAAAGAAGATCGTGTCTTGGATCTCTTTTGTGGATTGGGTAACTTTAGTGTCCCCGCTGCCAAACTGGTTGGGCACGTTGTCGGGGTGGAAGGCGTGCAAGCCATGGTGAATCAGGCGGCAGATAATGCGAAGATAAATGGTTGTGATAACACCGGTTTTTATCAAGCTGATTTAAATAGCGACGCGTTAGAGGGAGAGTGGACCCATTTCGATTTTACCAAAATCTTACTCGATCCGGCACGCGCAGGGGCTGCGGGTGTTATAGACTTTGTGGCACAATCGAGGGCTTCACATATTGTTTATGTGTCCTGTAATCCTGCCACCCTGGCGCGCGATGCCCGCGTGCTGCTTGATAATGGTTATGCACTTGTCAAATTAGGGATGCTGGATATGTTTCCACAAACAGGACACATGGAATCGATGGCCTTGTTTAAGCCGGTGACGAACAAGCGGGCATAAGCGTTTAGTGGCTTGTCGTTATCGACATGCCTCTCTTGTCAGTAAGAGAGTTAAGGATAGGAACAGTTATGGTTGCGGTACGAGAAGCCCACCTACACGAAGATGAAACATTTGAGCTTAACACCTGGGTTAAGCGACTCGGGCAAGACGCATCGACGACACAAGCCTTGTTAGACGGCTACCAATATTGTCGAGCATTGAGTGACGATGAATCAGCACTCAGCCAGCCTTTGTGGCGAGGCCGAGAGATGATCGAAATCCTCGTGACATTAAGCATGGATGCCGACACCTTGCTGGCCGCGCTATTATTTCCGATGGTCGACGCCGAACTGGTCACCCTGGAGACACTGGCGGACGACTATTCGATGTCGATAGTCAACCTGATTCGCGGTGTGCAGCAGACCGCTGCGATTCGGCATTTAAATGCCCAAGCCGACGATGAGGCCACGTCCTCGCAAGTTGATAATGTGCGCCGTATGTTGCTCTCTATGGTGGAAGACTTTCGTTGCGTGGTGATTAAACTCGCCGAGCGTATTTGCCATTTACGTGAAGTGAAAGATGCGCCAGAGTCTGTGCGTCAGCAAGCAGCGAAAGAGAGCGCTAACATTTATGCGCCTTTGGCTAACCGATTGGGAATTGGTCAGCTAAAGTGGGAGCTTGAAGATTACGCGTTCCGTTACCAACATGCGCAAACCTATAAACAAATCGCCAAGCAGCTGGCCGAGCGACGCATTGACCGTGAAAACTATATCAGTGCCTTTGTCGAAGGGCTCCAGCAGGAAATGGAAGCGTCGCATATTAATGCACAGGTATATGGACGCCCGAAGCATATTTATAGTATCTGGCGCAAAATGCAGAAGAAAAACCTGGAGTTTGATGAGTTGTTTGATGTGCGCGCTGTGCGCATCATTGCGGATCAACTTCAGGATTGTTACGCCGCATTAGGTGCCGTCCATACCCAGTTCCGTCATCTGCCCAAAGAATTCGATGATTATGTTGCCAACCCCAAGCCGAACGGTTATCAGTCAATTCACACTGTGGTGTTGGGGCCGGAAGGCAAGCCCGTTGAGATTCAAATTCGCACCAAACAAATGCACGATGATGCAGAGCTAGGTGTAGCGGCCCATTGGAAATATAAAGAAGGCTCAGCCAGTGGCCGCAGTGGCTACGATGAAAAAATCACCTGGCTGCGTAAGCTATTGGCATGGCAAGAAGAAATGTCTGATTCGGGCGAAATGCTTGATGAGTTGCGTAGCCAAGTGTTCGACGATCGGGTGTATGCGTTCACCCCGCGCGGCGATGTCGTCGACTTACCTATAGGGGCAACGCCACTTGATTTTGCCTACCACATCCATTCAGAAGTGGGTCATCGTTGCATTGGTGCCAAAGTAGAAGGGCGAATTGTTCCGTTCACCTATCACCTACAAATGGGCGACCAGGTTGAAATCATCACGCAAAAAGAGCCTAACCCGTCGCGAGATTGGCTCAATCCCAGCCATGGATTTGTTAACTCAAGTCGTGCGCGCGCCAAAATAAATGCTTGGTTCCGCAAGCAAGACAAAGACAAGAACATTGCTGCCGGTAAAGAAATCTTGGATACCGAGCTACAAAAAATTGGCGGCATCAGTAAAGATGCCAATTTGGCGCTAAAACGCTTTAACGTTAACACGCTGGACGAGCTTTATGCCGGCGTGGGCAGTGGTGATTTGCGCATTAATCAGGTAGTGAACCATATTAATGGCCTGATTAATAAACCGAGCCTGGAAGAAGAAGAGCAGCAGTTGTTAGAAAAACTGCAGCAAAGCGAACAAAAACCGAGCACCGGCAAAGCCCACCGCGATGCCGTGGTTGTCGAAGGTGTTGATAACCTGATGACGCATCTCGCGCGCTGCTGCCAGCCGTTGCCGGGTGATGACATTAAAGGATTTGTTACCCAAGGGCGTGGTATTTCGGTCCATCGTGCAGATTGCGAGCAGCTCAATGAGCTTAGCCATCATGCACCGGAGCGGATTATCGCCACGGTGTGGGGGAAAGGCCATATTGGTCAATACCATGTACGCATTCGCCTTTCGGCAAACGAACGAACCGGGCTGGTCAAAGATATCAATAACGTGTTAAGCAATGAGAAAGCACGGGTAGCCGGGATGCAAAGCCGGGTTGATTATAAAAAGCAAATGTCGATCATGGACTTTGATCTCGAAATCTCTGATTTAGATACCTTAAGCCGCGTTGTAAACCGGCTTGAACAAGTGAAAGATGTGGTCGAAGCGAAACGCCTCCGCTAATACATTCGCCCTGTTTCGACAGGGCGTTTTTTTCATGAAGGAACCTTCTTATGGCGTCAATTGACAACTTACTGACGATCATGGCGACCTTACGCGACCCTAATCATGGTTGTGACTGGGACAAGGCACAAACCTTTGCCTCTATCGTGCCTCATACCTTAGAAGAGGCGTACGAAGTGGCTGACGCCATCGAGCGTGAAAACTGGTCGGACCTAAAAGATGAGTTGGGCGACCTTCTTTTTCAAATTGTGTTCTACAGTCAATTAGGGCGCGAACAACATCGATTTGATTTTGACGATGTCGTCAGTGCGGTGTGCGATAAGCTCACGCGTCGTCACCCTCACGTATTCGGTCCTAAAGATGCGGACGGGAAGCCATTAAGCTCGCCTGATTGGGAAGGTATTAAGGCGCAAGAGCGCGCAGAGAAAATGCCCTCAACCCAATCCTGCAGTCTATTAGATGGCGTGACTCAGGGGTTGCCCGCGTTAACTCGCGCCCACAAGCTACAAAAACGATGTGCAAGGGCAGGGTTTGATTGGCCAACCGTGGCGCCGGTTATCGCGAAAGTGCGAGAAGAGCTGGAAGAGGTCGAACATGAATTGGCACAGACACCGGTTGACGCAAGCCGTGTGGAAGACGAAGTTGGCGATCTTTTGTTTGCTGTCGTCAATGTCGCGCGCCACCTAGGCACGGATGCTGAGCAGGCGTTGCGCGCAGCCAATCAGAAATTTGAACGTCGCTTTCGTGGCGTTGAAAATCAATTACGTGATAATGGAGAAAATATTCAACAATGTCAGCTGGATGAACTAGAATCGGCGTGGCAAGCGGTTAAAAAAGACGAGTAAGGCAATATCCTGTAATTGGCATAATTGATTTGTGACAATTAAAAACACCAGGGTGTGTGGTAGCTTTCACATTGTGGGAGTCAGTGGGGTCTGGTATCATAATATCCCGTCCAGAACTTCATTTATTTCCTCTAAATCCAACTCTCAGGTTTAGCATGACGACGAACTACATTTTTGTTACGGGCGGTGTTGTATCCTCCCTCGGTAAGGGTATTGCTGCAGCCTCATTAGCAGCCATTCTTGAAGCGCGTGGCCTTAACGTCACCATCATGAAACTCGACCCTTATATTAACGTGGATCCAGGGACAATGAGCCCTACCCAGCACGGAGAAGTATTCGTCACGGAAGACGGCGCAGAGACCGACCTTGATCTCGGTCACTATGAGCGCTTCATTCGCACTAAAATGACCAAGCGTAATAACTTTACCTCTGGCCGTGTTTATGCGGATGTACTGCGCAAAGAGCGCCGTGGAGACTACCTGGGGGCGACCATTCAGGTGATCCCACATATTACCAACTCGATCAAAGATCGCATCGTCGCAGGCGGTGAAGGTCACGATATTGTGATCGTCGAGATCGGCGGAACGGTCGGTGATATTGAATCATTACCATTTTTGGAAGCGATTCGTCAGTTGACGGTAGACGTGGGCCGCGAACATGCCATGTTCATGCATCTGACATTAGTGCCTTACTTGGCTGCGGCAGGCGAAGTAAAAACCAAGCCGACCCAGCACTCAGTAAAAGAGCTTCTGTCGATTGGTATTCAGCCGGATGTGCTGGTATGCCGTAGTGAGCGTCCAATTCCTGCCAATGAACGCGCTAAGATTGCGCTGTTCTGTAATGTGGCGGAAAAAGCGGTGATCACCATGAAAGACGTCGACTCTATCTACAAGATCCCATCGTTGATCCGTTCGCAAGGGTTGGACGATTTGGTCTGCAAGCGCTTTGGCATTGAAGCCGTAGAAGCTGACTTGTCTGAATGGGAGCAAGTGAGCTACGAAGAAGCCAACCCAATGGGTGAAGTCACCATTGGTATGGTCGGTAAGTACATTGAATTGCCGGATGCGTACAAGTCCGTCAATGAAGCGTTAAAACATGGTGGGTTGAAAAATCGCCTGACCGTCAACATCAAGTACGTGGATTCACAAGATCTTGAAACCCGCGGCAGTGAAATGCTGAAGGACTTGGACGCGATTCTCGTCCCTGGTGGATTTGGTGACCGCGGCATTGAAGGTAAGATCCTTGCGGCACAATATGCACGTGAAAACAATGTGCCGTATCTGGGTATTTGTCTTGGTATGCAGGTGGCGTTGATTGAATACGCACGTAATGTCGCCGGCATGGAAGGCGCTAACTCGACTGAGTTTAGCCAAGCAAGCCCTTATCCTGTCGTTGGCCTGATCACTGAGTGGGTCGATGAAGAAGGCAAAGTGGAAGAGCGTAGCGAGACGTCAGATCTTGGTGGCACCATGCGCCTAGGCGCGCAGCTTTGCCACTTAGCTGAAGGTTCGAAAGCGCATCAGCTCTACGGCAATACCCAAATCCATGAGCGCCATCGCCACCGTTATGAAGTGAATAATCTGCTACGTCCTAAGCTAGAAAAAGCAGGATTGTCAGTTTCTGGTCTGTCTGCCGATAAAAAGCTGGTAGAGATCATTGAAAACCCAGCACATCCTTGGTTCGTGGCGTGCCAGTTCCACCCGGAATTCACTTCAACGCCGCGTGATGGCCATCCACTGTTTGCTGGATTTGTTGCTGCGGCAGGCAAAAAACAGCGCGGTGAGCTATAAACGACATTCGAGCGGTAGCCCAGAAGGCGGCCGCTCTTTATTTTTAAAAACAATGACAGACGAGAGGAATCACAATGTCTAAGATCGTTAAAGTTCTAGGTCGTGAAATTATTGATTCACGCGGTAACCCTACCGTTGAAGCGGAAGTTCACCTAGAAGGTGGTTTCGTTGGTATGGCAGCAGCTCCTTCTGGTGCATCTACGGGTTCTCGCGAAGCACTAGAACTGCGTGACGGTGATAAGTCACGTTTCATGGGTAAAGGCGTACTGAAAGCGATTGAAGCTGTGAATGGCCCAATCGCAGAAGCATTGCTGGGTAAAGACGCTAAAGCGCAAGCAGATATCGACCAAGTGATGATCGATCTCGACGGTACCGAGAACAAATCTCAGTTCGGTGCTAACGCTATCCTCGCGGTTTCCTTGGCGAACGCCAAAGCGGCGGCAGCGGCAAAAGGCATGCCTTTGTTCGAGCATATCGCTGAGCTAAACGGTACTGCGGGTCAGTTCTCTATGCCTCTGCCAATGATGAATATCCTGAATGGTGGTGAGCACGCGGATAACAACGTTGATATCCAAGAGTTCATGATCCAGCCAGTCGGTGCTAAGACGCTAAAAGAAGCGCTGCGTATCGGTGCAGAAGTATTCCACAACCTTGCCAAAGTACTGAAAGCCAAAGGCCTAAGCACTGCTGTTGGTGACGAAGGTGGTTTTGCGCCTAACCTAGAGTCAAACGCAGCAGCACTCGCTGCGATTAAAGAAGCGGTTGAGCAAGCAGGCTACGAGCTGGGTAAAGACATTACTTTAGCAATGGACTGTGCAGCGTCTGAGTTCTATGACAAAGAGCAAGGCATCTACAACATGAAAGGTGAAGGTAAAACCTTCTCTTCAGAAGAGTTTAACCACTATCTTGCTAAGCTGGCTGAAGAGTACCCAATCGTGTCTATCGAAGACGGCCTCGACGAGTCTGATTGGGACGGCTTTAAGCACCAAACCGAACTGCTGGGTGACAAGCTTCAGCTGGTCGGTGATGACCTGTTCGTAACTAACACTAAGATCCTGAAAGAAGGCATCGACAAAGGTGTGGCGAACTCTATCTTGATCAAATTCAACCAGATCGGTTCGTTGACTGAGACGCTGGCTGCAATCAAGATGGCGAAAGACGCCGGTTACACGGCGGTTATCTCTCACCGTTCAGGCGAAACTGAAGACGCAACCATCGCTGACTTAGCGGTGGGTACTGCAGCAGGCCAAATCAAAACCGGTTCGATGAGCCGTTCAGATCGCGTTGCTAAGTACAACCAGCTTATCCGCATCGAAGATGCGCTGGGTGAAAAAGCACCGTTTAACGGTCTAAAAGAAGTGAAAGGCCAATAATCGGCACTTAGACACTTTTATTAGAAAAGCCGCGCCGTTTAACGGCGCGGCTTTTTTTCGTTTAGGAAAACCATGACACCAGCGACCTGATCCGCTAGCCTATGCGACTAGAATTCTATTGTGCAAATACGTCGAGCCGATATAGGAAGGAGTACAGGTATGAGGCTGCTATCGGTTGCGCTGTTTCTCACGCTTGTTTGGCTACAATACGATTTATGGTTAGGCAAAAATGGCGTGACAGATTACTGGCAAATTGAAGCCAATGTCGCCGTGCAGCAACAGGCCAATCAAAAACTCGTGACGCGTAATCAACAAATGTACGCGGAGATTGCGGATTTAAAACGCGGTCAAGAAGCGATTGAAGAGCGCGCACGTAACGAGCTTGGCATGATCAAACCCGACGAAACATTTTTCCGATTGGTCGATACAAGACAATAACCGATTACCGCCTGTAGGCGGTACTAACAAAGAAGATAACTTGTGGTCGAACAAACCTCTTTGCAGCCTGGCGCTTTGCGGTCGGGTATCAGTGCCGTGGTCCCTGCCGCCGGGGTAGGACGGCGAATGCAGGCTCACTGTCCTAAACAATACCTTACTTTAGCAGGCAAAACGCTGCTTCAACATACCGTTGAGCGCTTGCTGGCACACCCTGCGATTAGTTCGGTGGTGATTGCGATTAGCGCTAACGACGGTTACTTTGCGCAAACTGGCCTTGGTGAGCATGCCGATGTGCAGGTTGTGACCGGGGGGCTAACTCGCGCAACCTCTGTACAAGCTGGATTAGCAGCGGTGACAACTCAGTGGGTCATGGTGCATGATGCGGCACGACCGTGTGTGACGCATGCAGACATTGATGCGCTGATCGCGCACGCGCAATCTCATCAAGACGGAGCCTTATTGGCGGCGCCAGTGAGAGACACGATGAAGCGCGCGAATGACGATGGACAAGTGGCACATACGGTTGAGCGCGAAGCGCTTTGGCATGCCCTGACGCCACAAATGTTTTTAACTCAAACACTAAAACGCGCACTGGAAATAGCCGGTGATCAGGTCACCGATGAAGCTTCCGCGATTGAAGCGATCGGCGGACATCCGATTTTGGTGCCTGCGAGTGCTAGCAATATTAAGGTCACCCATCCAGAGGATCAGTGGCTTGCAGCGTTTTACCTTTCACAACAAGAAGGCCAAGCATGATGCGAATTGGACACGGCTTTGACGTGCATAAATTTGGGGGCGATGGCCCGGTTATTATCGGTGGGGTGGCAGTGCCTTATGAGCAAGGACTGATCGCGCATTCAGACGGTGATGTTGCCCTCCATGCGTTATGTGATGCTTTACTGGGCGCGATTGCCGCCGGCGATATTGGCCAGCATTATCCAGATACCTGTGAAGAATGGGCTGGGGCCGATAGCCGGATGTTACTGCGAGACGTTTACACCAAAGTACGAGCGAAAGGCTATCAGCTCGGGAATGCGGATATCACCATTATTGCCCAAGCACCTAAAATGGGCCCGCATATTCAAGCGATGCGCGCGGCGATCGCAAAAGACTTGTGCGTGGAAATGGGCGCGGTCAACGTCAAAGCGACGACGTCAGAGCGTCTTGGTTTTACTGGCCGTAAAGAAGGCATCGCGTGCGAAGCCGTTGTCTTATTGAATAAAGAGGCTCTATGACAGACTTACTGGCACCTTTAGCGTACTTACATGGTCAGCCGACACAGTCCGGGACCTTAAAAGCCTCTCCAGACGATTTTATTGTCTCAGAATCCCTCGGTTTTACGCCATCTGGTCAAGGCGAGCACTTTTTAGTCCGAATTAAAAAGCGGGGTGAAAACACGCAATACGTGGCTAACGAGCTGGCAAAAGCCTGTGGTGTTACCTCGCGCCAAGTCAGCTGGGCCGGTTTAAAAGATCGCCATGCGGTAACAGAGCAATGGTTCAGCGTTCACCTGCCAGGAAAAGATGATCCGGATTTAGCGGCGTTTGTCGAGACCCATCCGGGTGTTGTCAGTATCGAGGGCACCGCACGGCATCAACATAAACTACGTCCGGGTGATTTGATTGGTAATCAGTTTACGCTCTGTATTCGTCAGCTTACCGATCCGCAAGCATTGCTCCCTCGTCTTGAAGCCATTGCTAAAGAGGGCGTCCCTAATTATTTTGGCGCTCAGCGATTTGGTCGCGAGGGCAACAATGTGGCGATAGCTCGTGCTTGGGGGCGTGGAGAGCGTAAAGTTCGGGATAAGAGTAAACGTAGTTTTTATCTCTCAGCTGCGCGTGCGTTGTTGTTTAATCAAGTGGTTTCTGCGCGATTAAAGGCTGGCTTGTTTGACCAGACACTGGCTGGTGATTTATGTATGGACGAGCAAAAACAAACGTATACGGTCGAGGCCGGTCTTCAAAAGCCAACCATTACTGCACCGATGACGGGTGATAATGCTTTACCGACCACCGCTGACGCCGAGCAGTTTGAGTTAAATGTGGTAGAACAAGAGCCAGATTTATTGGCGGTGATTCGCGATAATCGCATGCGTCATGACCGCCGCCTAATACGTTTACTGCCTCAGGCCATGACGTGGTCGCACGATACTGATACCTTGACCGTCAGTTTCTTTTTACCTGCGGGGGCATTTGCGACAGCAGTGATGAGAGAAGTTGTGATTGCAAATGAACAAGGAGAGCGTGATGCGCATATTGATTAGTAACGATGACGGCTACCATGCGCAAGGGATCCAAACATTGACCGAGGTGTTATCGAGTATTGCTGATGTCGTAGTCGCCGCGCCGGATCGTAACTGCTCAGGGGCCTCCAACTCGTTAACGTTGGAAAATCCATTACGGGTACGTGAACTGGGCCCCCAACGTTATGCGGTTCAAGGCACCCCGACGGATTCGGTCCATTTAGCCCTGCGGGAGCTGTTGCCGTGGGAGCCCGATTTTGTGATTACAGGGATCAATCATGGGGCGAATTTGGGTGATGACGTACTGTACTCGGGGACGGTCGCTGCGGCAACAGAAGGCTTTTTCCTCGGCGCGCCAGCAATCGCAGTCTCACTTTGTGGTCATCAACACTTTGACACTGCGGCACATGTGGTGAAACAGTTTTTAGCGAAAAACCAGCGTCATGAGGCGCCGAACCATCGTTTGATCAATATTAATGTGCCGGATGTGCCTCTTGACCGTCTTGCAGGTTGGAAAGTGACCCGTCTTGGCGCCCGCCACCACGCAGAAGATGTGATAAAACAAGGCGATCCGCGAGGTAAACCGATATACTGGATTGGCGCGCCGGGTAAAACACAAGACGCAGGACCAGGAACCGACTTCCACGCGATTTCTGAGCAGTTTGTCTCTATCACACCACTGCAAGTGGATTTAACCGCTCATGATACGCTAGGTGTGTTTTCGCAATGGCTGACTGAGTAGTCCCCTCGCGTGCCATACTGGGCTAGCCGCAATGAGGCGGCAGCCTTATTTATCGATTCAAACTCAGTGATAAAGGAAGCAGACGTTGAGTCAAGCGCAATCACTTATTCAATTTTTGCAACAACAAGGTGTGACAAACACTGACGTTTTAGATGCCATGCAAGCCGTGCCCAGACATTTATTTGTCTCTGAAGCCATGACCCACCAGGCCTACGGAAACAATGCGTTACCGATTGGTTGGGGACAAACCATTTCACAACCTTATATTGTGGCTAAGATGACATCGCTACTCAATTTGCAACGAGATAGTCGCATTTTGGAAATTGGCACTGGGTCCGGTTATCAAACCGCCATCCTCGCGAACTTGGTCGATCATGTTTATTCTGTCGAACGGATTAAACAATTACAAATGCTGGCCAAACGGCGCCTTAAACAGCTGGATATTTATAACGTTTCCACCAAGCATGGAGATGGTTGGCAAGGTTGGCCGAGTAAAGGACCGTATGATGCTATTATGGTCACCGCGGCAGCCGCCAACATTCCGGAGGCTTTGTGTGAACAACTTAATGATGGCGGTGTGATGTTGATTCCCATTGGTGATGCTGAGCAAACGCTGATGAAAGTCACGCGTGACGGAACGAGATTCGACACCGAGATGGTTGAATCGGTTAAATTTGTTCCCCTTGTTGCGGGTGAACTGGCATAAACTGCCTGAGCGATGGAGCTGTGTTTTAAAATAGATGAAAATCGCGCTTTTTCTGTCACTATTAGTTTTTTTATCTGGTTGTTCCTGGCGAGGACCGGCACCGGTATCCAGTGTGACGCCCGATTACACCAGTGTGGATAGAGGCAGCTACCGCGGTAGCTATTATGAAGTGAAAAAAGGCGACACGCTTTACTACATCGCTTACATCACGGATCGCGATATTGACGATATCATCGAGCATAATAATTTACAGCCTCCTTACACCATTTATCCCGGGCAGACACTGGCATTGTGGAAGCCCGCTTATCAGCGTCCCGATGTGGCTAAATCGCCCACTAGGGACCAATCTTCCTCATCTTCTTCTGCTGCCGAGGTCGTCGCCAATGGCGCTTCTGTGGCCGCTGCCACAAAAGCCACTGCAAGTGCTGCGTCGGTAGCAGCATCTTCTAGAAAAGGCGCCGATCCTGGCAAATTCGAGGGGAAAAAGAAGTCAAAAACCGCGACTCAACGCACAAAAGACGTTGAATCGGACCCTTCAGCGGGGTACAGTCAAGTAAAAGAAAAAAGTAAAAAAGTTGTTAATAAGCGGACCGCTAGCGTATCTAACCAACAGATTACCTGGCAATGGCCAGCAAAAGGCCGAATGGTGTCCCGATTTTCTAGTACAGAGCGAGGCAATAAGGGCATAGATATTGCTGGGCAACGAGGACAACGTATTCAGGCAGCGGCAGATGGAAAAGTCGTTTACGCCGGAAGCGCGCTTCGAGGTTACGGTAAATTAATAATAGTGAAACACAATGATGATTATCTGAGTGCGTACGCGCACAACGATTCGTTTTATGTTTCAGAAGGCCAAGCTGTCACGAAGGGGCAAAAAATAGCTTCAATGGGCAGTTCTGGTGCAAACAGTGTTCGGTTGCATTTTGAAATTCGCTACAAAGGAAAATCGGTCAATCCGTTGCATTATCTGCCAAAGCGTTAGCACAGGGGCAAAACCAAAGTGATAACGCTGCAGCCACCGATGTGACGGGGCCGGTTAAAGCAGAAACACATTCTGCTTTGCTGCTACGTCATAAGGGAGGCGCTATGAGCCAAACAAATACCGCAAAAAAACTGGACGGCTTGAATCAAGACGTGGAATTGGACACCGTTGAGGCGCAAGCCACAGAGGTGGCCGAAGAAGTCGAAGAGGCTGTTCAGCAACAAGCAGCCACGTCCAAAGCCTCTGATGCCACCCAACTTTACCTAAGTGAAATCGGCTTCTCACCACTTCTTACTGCCGAAGAAGAGGTGCTTTATGCACGTCGAGCGCTACGGGGTGATGAGGTTGCGCGTAAACGTATGATTGAGAGTAACTTGCGATTGRTGGTTAAAATTTCGCGTCGTTACTCGAATCGGGGGCTAGCGTTATTGGATCTGGTTGAAGAAGGGAACCTTGGCCTGATCCGTGCCGTAGAAAAGTTTGACCCAGAGCGCGGCTTCCGTTTTTCAACCTATGCAACCTGGTGGATTCGCCAAACCATTGAGCGTGCCATTATGAACCAGACGCGTACCATTCGTCTGCCTATTCATGTCGTCAAAGAGTTGAATGTGTATCTGCGTACTGCCCGTGAATTAGCGCAAAAGCTAGATCATGAGCCGACAGCGGAAGATATTGCCGCGCAGCTTGATAAGCCGGTTGAAGATGTAAATCGTATGCTCCGCCTCAATGAACGTATTGGCTCTGTGGATAATCCGATTGGTGGTGACTCAGAAAAAGCGCTGTTGGATATCATCCCTGACGAAAAGCAGGATGGCCCTGAATACACCACGCAAGACGATGATATGAAGAAATCGATTGTGCAATGGCTACAGGAGCTGAATCCGAAGCAACGCGAAGTGTTGTCGCGCCGGTTTGGTCTTCTGGGACATGAAGCCTCTACGCTGGAAGATGTTGGGCGTGAAATTGGCCTAACCCGTGAGCGGGTTCGTCAAATTCAAGTGGAAGGCCTACGTCGTTTACGCGACATGCTGACCCATCAAGGGCTAAGTATTGAATCGCTCTTTAATGTCGAACAATAGACAACACTACCCAAATCATAGAGCAACATTAAAACGGGACAGCAAAGGCTGTCCCGTTTTTTGTTGTGCGGTCATCGATGCTTTGGTGATGATTAATGCGCGATAATCAATGCGAATGGCTTCACCTGGCGTGATTAACGTGATTGCTGCAATGCTTTAAGGGCATAAAGCGCATCTAAGGCCTGACGCGGGGTCATTTCATCTGGATTGAGTGCATCAATTGCATGATCTAATTCACTGGGCTCGGGGAGCAAAGGCAATTGCGTCGGTATTATTTTACCGACCGACTGTTCGGTATTTGCCGTGTGCTGGCCGCTTTGCTCAAGTTGGGCCAGCTTATGTTTGGCGCGGCGAATGACGGGTTTGGGAACCCCGGCCAGGCTTGCGACTGCTAAACCATAAGATTTACTGGCTGCTCCCTCTTGTACCGCGTGCATAAAGGCGATTTCATCGCCATGCTCCATCGCATCTAGATGAACGTTGACCAAGCCTTCCATTTGTCCTGGCAGTTCGGTGAGCTCAAAGTAATGTGTGGCAAATAGGGTCATGGCATGGATTTTTTCTGCCAGCCACTCGGCACTGGCCCATGCTAAGGACAAGCCATCATAAGTACTGGTGCCGCGTCCAATTTCATCCATTAACACCAAGCTGTTGGCCGTGGCATTGTGAAGAATGTTCGCGGTTTCTGTCATCTCTACCATAAATGTCGAACGCCCTGAGGCAAGGTCATCGGACGCGCCAATACGGGTAAAGATACGATCAACAGGTCCAATGGAGGCGTGCTCGGCGGGCACATAGGCACCGATATGACTTAGCAAGGTGATCAAGGCTGTTTGACGCATATAGGTGGATTTACCCCCCATATTCGGACCGGTAATGATCAGCATGCGGCGTTCAGGATTTAATGTGATCGGGTTGGGGATAAATGGATCCGTCATGACCTGCTCAACCACCGGGTGTCGACCCGCTTCGATATCGATCCCCGGTTGTTCGGTCAATGTTGGGCGATGATAGTTGAGGCTATCAGCACGCTCCGCGAGGTTACACAATACATCTAACGCGGATAACGCCTCTGACGCTTGCTGTAATCGCGCCAAATGTGGCAGTAACTGATCAAACAATTCGTCCCATAAGCGTTTTTCGAGCGCCAACGCATTAGACCGAGAGCTTAATACTTTGTCTTCATGCTCTTTTAATTCTGGGATGATGTAGCGCTCGGCATTTTTAAGCGTTTGACGGCGAATATAGTGCGCAGGTACCCGATCACTTTGCGCGCGGCTGATTTGAATATAGAAACCATGCACCTGGTTATAACCCACTTTCAGCGTGTCGATGCCATGTTGCTCGCGCTCGCGGGTTTCTAGTTCTTCTAAGTAACGTGATGCGCCTTCGGACAGGTCGCGCCACTCATCCAGTTCCGCGTTATACCCTGGCGCAATCACGCCGCCATCACGGATCACTACCGGTGGATTGTCGACGACGGCCCGCGTGAGTAGATCGTGTAACTCCGGCATCGGAGTGGTGGCTTTTTGGTGATCGGAGAAGGCACTGTGGTCAAGCTCGGTGAGCAATGTTTGCACCTCAGGTAGCTGCGCCAATGCAGTACGTAGCCTTGCCATATCACGCGGGCGCGCTGAACGCATGGCCAAGCGAGCAAGGACACGTTCAATGTCTCCCACCGGCTTGAGGGCGTCGCTAAGATCCGTGTACAAGCTATTGTCTAGCAGGGTGCCAATGGCATCTAAGCGCTGATTGAGCACTTGGCGATCGCGCAAGGGTTGATGCAACCAGCGTTTGAGTAAACGGCTGCCCATCGGTGTCGTGGTTTGGTCTAGCACCTCGGCCAGCGTGTTATCGGTGCCACCGGCGAGATTTTGGGTGATTTCTAAATTACGTCGTGTTGCAGCATCAAGCACGACAGAGCTATCTTGCTGATCTTTAACAATGGCACGAATGTGAGGCAGTGCCGTACGCTGCGTTTCTTTAGCGTATTGTAATACACAGCCTGCCGCGCTTAGCCCAAGAGAGCAGTCCTCGACGCCAAAGCCAACTAAATCGCGCGTACCAAACTGGCCGGTCAATTGGCTGCGTGCCGTGTCTAAATCAAACTCCCATATTGGACGGCGTCTTGCACCACGGCTCACCGATAAGAGGTCGGGGTAGGGGAAGTCCTCTGGATACAAGAGTTCGACAGGCTGAGTACGCTGCAATTCCGCCTGCATCTGCTCATAGGTTGTCGGCTCAGTCAGAACGAATCGCCCAGAGGTGATATCTAAAGTTGCAAAGCCAAACTGGTCGTTATCGCACGTCAATGCGGCCACTAGGTTGTCGACGCGTTCACTCAGCAATGCCTCATCAGAGACGGTACCCGGTGTCACGATGCGTACCACCTGGCGCTCAACCGGGCCTTTACTGGTGGCAGGATCACCAATTTGCTCGCAAATGGCAACGGGTTCACCCAATTGCACCAACTTGGCTAAATAGCCTTCCACGGCATGATAGGGCACGCCTGCCATGGGGATCGGTTCACCGCCTGAACTGCCGCGTTTGGTCAACGAAATATCTAATAATTGAGAGGCGCGTTTGGCATCGTCGTAAAAGAGTTCGTAAAAATCTCCCATACGATAAAAGAGCAGCTCTTCAGGATGCTGCGCTTTAAGTTTGAGATACTGTTGCATCATGGGAGTGTGCTTTTCGAGCGCTTGTACTGTCACGACTAGACCTGCAAAATGGAACGTTAAGGGCGTTAGAATACGTGATCGGACCGCAAGGGGTAAAGTTGTGGTGCAGGTTTCTCAACCCAATAAAAAGGAGTGCGCAGTGGACCCTTTATTCTCATTGGCAAAGCGTTTGGGTGATGCCCTATTGGATACAGAATTAACCGTGACTACCGCGGAGTCATGCACCGGCGGCGGTATTGCCTATTGCCTGACCGATGTGCCAGGCAGCTCGCAGTGGTTTCAGCAGGCATGGGTTGCCTATAGCAACACCGCAAAGCAAGCATTAGTTCATGTCCCCACGGATTTACTGGCCCAGTATGGCGCAGTGAGCGAGCCTGTGGTCAGCGCGATGGCGGAAGGTGCATTGGCCGAGGCTAACGCAGGATTAGCGATTGCGGTCAGTGGTGTTGCAGGACCGAGTGGTGGTAGCGATGATAAACCGATCGGTACTGTTTGGTTTGCTTGGGCGTGGCACAATGGTGAAACGGATAGTGAAGTATGTCATTTTGATGGTGATCGGCGCGCCGTGCGTGAACAAACCATTGAACATGCACTCTCATTTGCGCTACAGCGATTGTCGCCATAATCGGAGGCGTGTCGCATCCGATAGATTTTTTCTAAACAGGGCTAGACACTGTATAAATGGACAGTATACTTAGCCCATTAATGATAGCTTTTATCTCATAGAGATAGCGTTTTATTTCCTGGAGACCGAAATGGACGATAACAAAGAAAAGGCGCTCGCAGCCGCACTCGGGCAAATCGAAAAGCAATTTGGCAAAGGCTCAATCATGCGTCTGGGTGATGACCGTACCATGGACATCGAAACCGTATCGACCGGCTCTTTGTCTCTGGATATTGCGCTAGGTGCAGGTGGCCTACCATTTGGTCGTATCATCGAAATCTATGGACCTGAGTCATCAGGTAAAACGACATTGACCCTAGAAGCCATCGCTGAAGCACAAAAAAAGGGCAAGACTTGTGCGTTCATTGACGCGGAACACGCACTCGACCCAATCTATGCGCGCAAGCTGGGTGTCGATATTGATAACCTGTTGGTGTCTCAGCCCGATACTGGCGAACAAGCTTTGGAAATTGCTGATGCGCTGACGCGTTCCGGGGCCGTTGATATGATTGTTATCGACTCGGTCGCAGCCTTGACGCCAAAAGCTGAGATTGAAGGCGAAATGGGCGACTCCCACATGGGTCTGCAAGCACGTATGCTGTCACAAGCGATGCGTAAGCTGACCGCCAACATCAAAAACAGCAATACCATGATGGTCTTTATCAACCAAATTCGGATGAAGATTGGTGTGATGTTTGGTAACCCAGAAACGACCACAGGCGGTAATGCATTGAAGTTCTATGCATCGGTCCGTTTAGATATTCGCCGCATTGGTGCGATTAAAGAAGGCGATGAAGTGGTGGGTAACGAAACCCGCGTCAAAGTGGTAAAAAACAAAGTCGCCGCACCGTTTAAACAAGCAGAGTTCCAAATTCTTTATGGTCAGGGTATTAACTTGCAGGGCGAGCTGGTGGATCTGGGTGTGAAACATAAGCTGGTGGAAAAAGCCGGTGCCTGGTACAGCTATAAAGGTGACAAAATTGGCCAAGGTAAAGCCAATGCATGTAAATACCTGAAAGAAAACCCCCATATTGCTGAAGAAATTGACACCACCTTGCGAGAGATGTTGCTGCAGCCAGGCCTGAACAACGAAGCTGTAGACGCCAACGTTGAGGCAGATACTGAGGACGAGAAGCTGTAATGGCGGCATCGTGCCAAGAAATAGCGGTGGGCCTGTTGGCTCGCCGCGATCACTCTGTCCACGAGCTAACACAAAAATTGTCTCAACGCGGATTTGATGACGACGCAATTACCCTCACTATTAATGACTGCTTAGAACGAGGCTGGTTAGATGACGCGCGCTTTGCTACCAGCCTGTTGCGTCAGGGAATAAACAAACATCATGGCTGGTTGCGTATCTGCCAAGATGCGAAACGTAAAGGCGTTGATATTGAGCTACTCGCCCGCGCAGAGCAAGACGCTGAAGTGGATTGGTACCTAGTCGCCAAAGAAACAGCGATACGTAAGTATGCTGACCTAGATGGCCGTCTTCCTCCTGTTGAACACAAGGTGAAAGCGAAACGCATGCGTTTTTTACAATCGCGCGGTTTTAACTTTGATCAAATCCAATACGCGCTGAATGACGACGATATCGACCCGCATTTCTAAACCAATCCTACTCTGTCTCTTTTCCCCACGCGATCGGTTGTTTACAATGGCGTAAACAATACGATGCTCCCATCGCGTCATTACCATAACCGGTTGCTAACGCAATATTCGATTATCAGGATTAGCCAATGTATATGAGCACTGATGAGATCCGTACAGCGTTTCTCAAGTTCTTTGAAAGCAAAGGGCACCAGATTGTGCCTAGCTCATCGCTCGTCCCTGCCGACGACCCAACACTGTTGTTCACTAATGCAGGCATGAACCAATTTAAGGACACCTTCTTAGGGGCCGAGAAGCGAGACTACACACGTGCGACCTCAGCACAACGTTGTGTGCGCGCCGGCGGTAAACATAACGACCTTGAAAATGTAGGCTTTACCGCTCGTCATCACACCTTTTTTGAAATGCTCGGTAACTTTAGTTTTGGTGACTACTTCAAAAAAGACGCGATTGCTTATGCGTGGGCGTTTTTGACCGAGACGATCGGTTTGCCAAAAGAAAAACTGTTGGTGACCATTTACCACACTGATGACGAAGCGTTTGATCTTTGGCATAACACCATCGGTGTACCGGCGGATCGCATTGTGCGTATCGGCGATAAAGAAGGCGGAAAGCCGTATGAGTCAGACAACTTCTGGCAAATGGGGGATACCGGACCTTGTGGGCCTTGCAGTGAAATTTTCTACGACCACGGTGAGCATATCTGGGGAGGACCTCCAGGTACGCCTGAAGAAGACGGTGATCGCTTCATTGAGATCTGGAACATCGTTTTCATGCAGTTCAATCGACAAGCTGATGGCACCATGGAGAACCTCCCTAAACCGTCAGTTGATACGGGAATGGGGATTGAGCGTATCGCCGCGATTAAGCAAGGCGTGCACTCCAACTATGAAATTGATGTTTTCCAGCAATTAATTAAGCAAGTGGCTGACATCATCGGAGTTGAAGACCTGACCAATCAGTCTTTGCGTGTGGTCGCTGATCATATCCGATCTTGTGCGTATTTGATTGTCGATGGTGTGATGCCTTCTAACGAAGGGCGCGGCTACGTGTTACGTCGAATTATTCGTCGTGCGGTGCGTCATGGTAATAAGTTAGGCAGCAAAGACACCTTCTTCTACAAGTTGGTGGGGCCGTTGGCCACCATCATGGGCACGGCCGGCGAAGATCTGCGTGCGCAGCAAACCATGGTTGAAAAAGTCCTAAAAATTGAAGAAGACAACTTTAGTCGTACTCTTGAACGCGGCATGTTAATGCTAGAAGAAGCGTTAGATAAAGTGGATGGCGATGAGTTGGATGGCGAGACCGTCTTCAAGCTTTACGATACCTACGGCTTTCCAGCGGACTTAACCAACGATGTCGCGCGTGAGCGCGGTTACCGCATTGATGAAGCCGGTTTTGAAGCGGCGATGGACGCTCAGCGTCAACGAGCGCGTGAAGCCGGTCAATTTGGCACCGATTATAACCAAACGATTAAAGTCGACCACGGCTCTGATTTCTGCGGTTACACAGGCACAGAGGCGAAAGGTCAGATCACTGAGATTTTCGTGGAGGGTGAATCGGTCGACCATCTGGCATCGGGCGATCACGCGGTGGTTATCCTCGACCACACCCCTTTCTATGCCGAAGCCGGTGGTCAGTGTGGTGATACAGGCATCATTGATACCGACCAAGGGCGTTTCACGGTAACGGATACCCAGAAGATCGGGCAGGCGATTGCTCATTATGGTGCTTTATCCGAAGGACAGCTAAGTGTTGGCGCGCAGGCAACCGCGCAAGTCGATGCCAAGCGTCGTCATGCGGTGGCCATGAACCACTCAGCCACGCACCTGTTACATGCAGCGCTCCGTGAGGTGCTCGGCGATCACATTGCGCAAAAAGGGTCCTTGGTGCGCGCTGATGGTTTGCGCTTTGATTTTTCTCACTTAGAGCCTGTGACTGCCGATGAGCTAAAAGCGGTAGAGCGTATCGTTAATGAGCAAATTCGCGCTAACAATGCAGTACAAACGGAAGTCATGGATATCGACGCTGCGAAACAAAAAGGCGCGATGGCATTGTTTGGTGAGAAATACGACGACGAAGTGCGCGTATTGAGTATGGGCGACTTCTCCATCGAGCTTTGCGGTGGCACGCATGCCAATCGTACCGGCGACATTGGTATGTTCAAAATCGTTTCAGAGGCAGGTATTGCAGCTGGAGTTCGTCGTATCGAGGCCATTACAGGTCAAGCGGCGATAGATAATGTGTACCAAACCCAAGCCGACTACGAGGCCAAATTGGATGAAGTGCATGGCAAAGCTAAAGGGTTGGAGAAGCAAATCCAACAACTGAAGCAAAAGCTCGCAGCACAAGAAAGCGCTGGATTGATTAACCAAGTGCGCGAAATCAATGGCACTAAGGTACTGATCAGCCAACTCGATGGGGCAGATAACAAGGCACTGCGTAGTATGGTTGATGATCTCAAAAACCAAATGGGGAGCGGGATTGTGCTTCTCGGCAATGTCGCCAATGATAAAGTAGGCTTGATTGCGGGTGTGACCAAAGATCTCACCGGTACAGTGAAAGCGGGTGAGCTGGTCAATGTTGTCGCGCAACAAGTCGGTGGTAAAGGCGGTGGTCGCCCTGATATGGCGCAAGCGGGTGGTAGCGATGTAAGCGCATTACCCAGCGCGTTAGCCGCTGTCGATGCTTGGCTTGCCGAACGGTTATAATTCGCTAAAAAGCATTTAAGAAAAGTCAAGAAGGTCGCCATGCGCGGCCTTTTTTTGTGATCTAGATTAATAATTGCACTTTTTTTTTGATTCTGTATAGTGCACGCCTTAGGCGATGTGTCGGTGCTGAGCGGTGATATCGCTTACATTTTATCGCTTTGCTGACCAGTGCAACACTGATTTCTCTTACTCTGTTGTCTCAGATCACGCGCCTTTATGGCTAACGGTATGATGATAAAACAGTAAATTTCTCTGCCCTTTTCTGGATATGGTGTGATAATTCGGCCATAGTGTGAAGTGCGGGTAACAAAACCTCCCGCATTGGCATCACGAGCAGGGAAATAATCCAACGATTGCAGATAGCGAGCCGATACGCTGGCGGGTTATCTGGCTCAGAAACTAATTGAATAAATAAAAGATTGATACTCAAGGAGTAGAAGCATGCTGATTTTGACTCGCCGTGTTGGCGAAACCTTGATGATTGGTGATGAAGTCACCGTCACTGTGTTGGGTGTAAAAGGTAACCAAGTACGTATTGGTGTGAATGCACCGAAAGATGTCTCTGTACACCGCGAAGAGATCTACATGCGTATTCAAGCCGAAAAAGGCGCGCCAGCCGGTAGTCAAAACGACTACTAACAAAGCAAAAGAGGTCGACCAGGGTCGGCCTTTTTTATGGTTGGTTTTCCCATAAAATCAAAATGAAACGGCGATAAAACCAACAATAAAAACACCTGGTGGGTGATAATTGTCCATTTGTTAGTAACAAGGCGACTTTTCCCCGAAAAGTGTTTGACATATATCTGGCTCAAAGTAATATGTGCACCCGCAGCGACGGTGAGGTGGCCGAGTGGCTGAAGGCGCTCCCCTGCTAAGGGAGTATACGGTTTGTAGCCGTATCGAGGGTTCGAATCCCTCCCTCACCGCCATGTTGTTGCAAGCAAGATAGATGCGCGTCCGTAGCTCAGCTGGATAGAGTACCTGGCTACGAACCAGGCGGTCGGAGGTTCGAATCCTCCCGGACGCGCCACTACTTGCGGTGAGGTGGCCGAGTGGCTGAAGGCGCTCCCCTGCTAAGGGAGTATACGGTTTGTAGCCGTATCGAGGGTTCGAATCCCTCCCTCACCGCCATTATCGACAAGCCTGCCTTGTGATAATTGCAGTAAAAGATGTGCGTCCGTAGCTCAGCTGGATAGAGTACCTGGCTACGAACCAGGCGGTCGGAGGTTCGAATCCTCCCGGACGCGCCATCACCTCCATGGAAGACCCGCAACACCGTTCAGGATGAACACAAGATTGACGACACGCGCTCGTAGCTCAGCTGGATAGAGTACCTGGCTACGAACCAGGCGGTCGGAGGTTCGAATCCTCCCGAGCGCGCCATCTTCAATCTATGCAAATCCGTCAGCGCGTCCGTAGCTCAGCTGGATAGAGTACCTGGCTACGAACCAGGCGGTCGGAGGTTCGAATCCTCCCGGACGCGCCATTTTGCATTACCTCTTCCTTCTCCTTATTTCCATTTCGCTATCTTTTCATTGTCACCCAAATCGACTTTTCTGTTTATTATTTTCGCTATCGCTATCGCTATCGCTATCGCTATTGGACAGCGTGTTGTGATACTGGAAAAACGCTTTTTCCAAAAATGGCATAGTGCGCCTCTATTAATAGCCAAACCGTCAAAACCCTCTATGTACCAGGACGTTTCATCGCGCGATTAACGGACTTGGACGAGATAAATACGCCCTTACGAGTGGCGGTTGTTCGCGTGCGATGAGTGCATCATGACCCGTGTTGTCAGGTAACAAAAACACAACACGAGATTGTCATTTATGCGAATTGTTAGTATTTTGAACGCCGATGATGAAATGGCCACCAAGATAAATGAATAATAACGGGCCATCCGCGCATCATTGCCAGTAAGAGTGAGTAACAAGGAAGACAACCATGGATTTAGGCCCGCTTTTAGAACAAGCACTGACGCTGATGCTGACCGGTATGGTTGTGGTGTTTGTGTTTCTTTCTACGTTGATTTTTTTGGTCCACCAACTAGAACGTTTTGGTGACCCGACCCCGCCAGCTGCTGCTAAGGCACCCGCTAAGCCTAACGCACAACCTGCATCGGAAAACGTATCGCCCGATGTCGTTGCCGCGATCACTGTCGCTGTCCAGCAGTACCGCCAACGCCATCGTTGAGTGGTAAGGCACATATAAAAAGGAGTTTGTTATGTCTACGCCGTTAGCTATTACCGATGTGGTATTGCGTGATGCCCATCAGTCGTTGTTTGCCACACGTCTGCGTTTGGACGATATGTTGCCGATTGCCGCCGAGCTCGATCAGATTGGGTTCTGGTCATTAGAAACATGGGGTGGCGCGACCTTTGATGCCTGTATTCGCTATTTGGGTGAAGACCCTTGGGTACGGTTGCGAGAGCTTAAAAAAGCCATGCCTAATACCCCGATGCAAATGCTTTTACGTGGGCAGAATCTCTTGGGTTACCGCCACTACGCCGATGATGTGGTATACAAGTTCGTTGAACGTGCTCATGCCAACGGTATGGATGTATTCCGCATCTTTGATGCCATGAATGATGTGCGTAACTTTCAAGCCGCTGTGGGTGCGGCAGTGGACGTAGGTGCCCACGCTCAGGGAACGATTTCTTACACCACTAGCCCTGTGCATACCATGGATACCTGGACCGATTTAGCCAAGCAGTTGGAAGATCTTGGCTGTCACTCTCTGTGCATCAAAGATATGTCCGGCCTGCTTAAACCTTATGAAGCGTATGAGCTCGTGAGCCGCATAAAATCGACCTGTGATATTCCCCTGTCGCTGCATTGTCATGCGACCACAGGGTTATCAACAGCAACGGCGGTTAAAGCAGTAGAAGCGGGGTTAGATGTCCTGGATACGGCCATTTCCTCAATGAGCCAAACTTATGGGCATACCCCGACTGAAACCGTTGTTGCGATGCTTGAAGGCACCGAGCGTGAAACTCATCTTGACCTGAATAAACTTGAATCGATTGCGGCTTACTTCCGTACCGTGCGGAAAAAATACGCCCAATTTGAAGGGCAGTTAAAAGGCGTCGACTCACGTATTTTGATCGCGCAAGTGCCCGGCGGTATGTTGACCAACATGGAAAGCCAGCTTAAAGAACAAGGCGCGGCTGACAAAATGGATGAGGTCTTAGACGAGATCCCGCGGGTGCGTGAAGACTTAGGATATATCCCCTTAGTTACGCCGACCTCACAAATTGTCGGATCGCAATCGGTCATTAATGTATTGACCGGCGAGCGTTATAAGAGCATTACTAAAGAGACTGCTGCGCTGTTAAAAGGCGAATACGGAAAAGCCCCCGCACCGGTCAATGCAAAATTACAAGCGCGCGTGCTTGACGGTGAACAAGCGATTACCTGCCGTCCGGCGGATAAATTAGCCCCCGAAATGGAAAACTTGACGCAGGCATTAACCGATAAAGCGTCGACAGAAGGTGTGAGTTTGGCGGAAGAGACGATTGACGATGTCCTCACTTACGCCTTGTTCCCACAAGTGGGTTGGAAATTCCTCCAAAATCGTGGCAATCCTGATGCGTTTGAACCGGTACCCACCGGAGACTCCACGCCGCCAGCAACGCCCGCGGCGAGCCCAGCGAGCCAAGTTGAGGTTGAAACTTACAGCGTGCGCGTTAATGGCCAGGTGTATCAAGTGGATGTCGGTCCCGATGGCGCACTAGGCGCGATCCAAACTGCTAACGATGTCGACAATGCGCCTACAGCACCGCGTGCCCCGGTGTCACAGCCGGCATCTACCCACGCAGAGCCAGTCACCGCACCGTTAGCGGGTAATATCTTTAAAGTCATGGTGACCGCCGGTGAGCATATACAAGAAGGTGACGTTCTGATCATCCTAGAAGCGATGAAAATGGAAACCGAAGTCAGGGCTGCGCATGCTGGCACTGTCCAAGATGTACAAGTAAAAGAAGGCGACGCCGTGACTGTCGGCATGCCGCTTTTACATTTAGGATAAGAGGGCAGCATGGAAGGATTAATGATCCTGTGGTCGGAAACTGGACTGGCGAATTTCCAGTGGCCACAGCTGGTGATGATGGCCGTCGGTTGTCTGCTGCTCTTTCTTGCGATCCGACGTGGGTTTGAGCCTTTGCTTCTGTTGCCCATCGGGTTTGGGGCAATCTTGGCGAATATTCCCAACGCGGGTTTTAACGAGCCGGGCGGTTTGTTGTATTACGTCTACCATGTCGGGATTGATACGGGGGTTTTCCCGTTATTGATCTTTATGGGAGTGGGGGCGATGACCGACTTTGGTGCCTTGATTGCTAACCCGCGTACCTTGCTTTTAGGGGCGGCGGCGCAATTTGGCATTTTTGCTACCTTGTTCGGTGCTATCTTGCTCAACTTGGTCCCAGGCATGGAATTTAGCCTTCAAGATGCAGCATCAATTGCGATTATTGGTGGTGCGGATGGGCCGACGGCCATCTTCTTGGCTAGCCGACTATCGCCGGATCTTCTTGGCGCGATTGCAGTCGCGGCCTATAGTTACATGGCGTTGGTGCCAATTATTCAACCGCCGATCATGAAGTTGTTCACCTCGCCACAAGAGCGCCAAATTGAAATGAAACAGCTGCGTCATGTCTCGAAAACGGAGAAAGTGCTGTTTCCTTTAGCGGTCTTGATGATGACGATCTTATTCTTACCCTCCGCAACGCCCTTGGTTGGTATGTTTTGTCTGGGCAATCTGATGCGTGAGTGTGGCGTCGTCGATCGGTTATCGAGTACTGCGCAGAATGAGTTGATCAACATTGTGACCATTTTCTTGGGGCTTGCCGTTGGTTCCAAGCTAGAAGCGGATAAGTTTCTTCAGTTTGAAACCTTGGGGATCTTGGTGCTCGGAGCGGTCGCGTTCAGCATCGGCACCGGAACGGGCGTCTTAATGGCGAAGCTGCTTAACCGGTTTAGCCGCGATCCTATCAACCCACTGATTGGTGCGGCCGGCGTCTCTGCCGTGCCAATGGCTGCGCGCGTGGTGAATAAGGTTGGACTGGATGCCAATCCACATAACTTCCTGCTGATGCATGCGATGGGGCCGAATGTGGCTGGCGTGCTTGGCTCTGCTGTCGCAGCGGGGATATTGTTGGCGTTAGTCGGATAGCCGTGCGATGTGAATGTAGAGACAAACCGTAGCAAAAACAAAACACGTGAACAGTGAAAAGAAAACAGCGGCAGGCATTGAGTCTGTCGCTGTTTTTGTTAAGACTAGGGGTTTACGCGTTGCGATGACCCTGTGCTTTTTTATTATCTGCGCTATCAAATTTATTACCTGCGCCATGAAAGCATAATGGCATGCGAAAGGAGTCAATATGTCGAATAACTTGTCTCTTGCGATTACCGAATTCGGTGCGCCAGAGGTTCTCTCCCCAGTAAACCGTGCTATCCCCTCACCGTCGGAAGAGCAGGTGTTAATTCAGGTAAAAGCCGCGGGCGTGAACCCGATCGATGCTAAAACCCGTGCCGGACTGGGTTGGGCGGCGGAACATAACCAAGATAAGCTGCCTTGGGTACCCGGTTACGATGTGGCCGGTGTGGTGGTGGCAAACGGCACCAACGAAAGTAAGTTTGATGTGGGGGATCGCGTGGCAGGAATGATTGGTTTCCCGACCGAGGGAGGGGGATATAGCCAGTATGTGGCTGCCGACGCCGGACTGCTTTCCACGGTACCACCCAGTGTCCCAATGGTGGATGCTGCCGCGGTACCACTTGCCGGGCTCACAGCGTGGCAAGCGCTCGAGCATGTCAAGCTCGCCCGTGACGAAAAAATACTGATTTTGGCGGGGGCCGGGGGAGTGGGCCACCTTGCGGTACAATTAGCAGTAAGAACGGGGGCTGAGGTGTATGCGACAGCATCGCCGGGCAACCATGAATTTTTGCGCCAGCTGGATGCGAAACCGATAGACTATCACCAGGCACATTGGGCGACAGCGCAGGGCGAGTTTGATGTACTGATTGATTTGGTCGGTGGCGATACGGGCATTGAAGCACTTGCGAGCCTAAAAACCGGTGGACGTGTGGTCACGGTGCCGACCAATACACGTGATATGATCACCGCTGCTGCGGCCGAGCGAGGATTAAAAGCCACGGGGATGCTGGTTGAGCCCAACACCTGGCAAACTCAGCGCTTGCTTGACATGCTTGATCAAGGCGAGCTTCATATTGATATTGCCGCTGTCTACCCTCTAGAACAAGGGGCGCAAGCCCATAAAGCGCTCGAGTCTGGTCATACACGCGGTAAGCGAGTATTAGAAATGCCGTCGTCGTAACAACCATGGACGACTGGTCGGCGTTGGCGACACTGTTTGTCACCAGCTTTTTGAGTGCCACTTTGTTGCCAGGTGGTTCAGAAGCGAATTTGGTTTACTTATTAACTCAGCAACAGTTTGCTGATGGCGTAATTGTAGCTATTGCGACCGTCGGAAACACCCTTGGAGGCATGACCAACTATGCTATCGGCCGTTGGATTCCGGATTATCAGCCGCACCAACGCTGGCATCGTCGTGCGCACTTGGGACTACAACGTTATGGTTATGCGGCTTTATTATTGAGTTGGGTCCCCATCATTGGCGACCCCTTGTGTGTGGTCGCCGGTTGGCTACGTTTGCGTCAATCATGGTGTTGGGCGGTTATCTTTATCGCCAAAGCATCGCGTTACATGGTTATTGTTTGGTCATTTAATTGGGTCACTGGGTAGGAATCATCATATGCAACGCTTATTGTTCGTCGCTGTTCTCGTTTTATCCGTTCTGACAGGGTGTCAGCGACTGGAAACATCGCCTCCTGCAACGCCAAAGGGGGTGACCTGGATAAAAACAGTCTCGCCACCACCGGGCAGTGCCCAAGTGCCTTATCAACAGTTTACGCTCGATAACGGGCTGACTGTTTTGCTGCACCAAGACCACTCCGATCCCTTAGTCAGTGTCGACATGCGCTATCATGTTGGCTCTGCGCGTGAGGAGCCTGGCAAATCCGGCTTTGCGCACTTTTTCGAACATATGATGTTTGAAGGCTCAGAGCACGTTGACGATCATGGTAAGCGTATCAAAGAAGTCGGTGGCTATAACAATGGCTCGACGAATCGCGATACTACCCAGTATTATCAAACGGTGCCGGCTAATGAATTAGAACGTGTACTTTGGTTAGAATCCGATCGCATGGGTTTTCTGTTGGATGCCGTGTCGCAGCGTAAGTTTGAAGTGCAGCGTGATACGGTGAAAAACGAGCGAGCCTTTCGGATAGACAATGTTCCCTATGGCCGCGTTAACGAAACCATTAATCAAGCGCTATACCCCGAAGGTCATCCTTATTCATGGCCGGTGATTGGTTACGTGGAAGATTTAGACCGCGTTGATGTCGATGACCTCAAGCAATTCTTCTTACGTTGGTACGGTCCCAACAATGCCACCTTGACCATTGGTGGGGATCTTGATGTACAACAAACCTTAGCGTGGGTGAAAAAGTACTTTGGTGACATCCCGCAAGGGCCAACTATCCCCGCGGCAGACCCTCAGCCTGTCACTCTGGAAGCCGATCGATTTGTCACTTTAGAAGATAAAGTGTCGCAGCCTGTTTTGATCATGAGCTTCCCCACCAGTACGCCTGAGACAGACACCAGTACGCGTCTGAGTGTCCTGGCCAATGTGTTGGGACAAGGGCGAGATAGTGTCCTTTACCAATCATTGGTGCAAACGGGAAAACTGCTTAGTGCAGGCGCATCGCATCAGTGCGGTGAGCTTGCATGCACCTTCGAAATTTATGGTGTCGGCAGTCAAGATCAGTCGTTAGCTGAGGTGCGCACGCTACTGCGCCAGAGCATGGCGACATTTGCGGCGCAAGGCGTTGACCAAGACGATATCAGCCAAATCAAAGCCATGGTAGAAGCGGATAACATTTTTGCCCTACAAAGCGTCGATGGCAAAGTAGAACAACTAGCCAGTGACTATACGTTGCATGGCGACGCAAGCATACTGACACAACGCCTAGCCCGTTTGGATGCTGTAACGCCTCAAAAGGTGATGGACAGTTATCAACAGTGGGTAAGCAATCAACCTGCGGTTAACCTCAGTGTGGTGCCTGAAGGGCGTCAAGATTTGGTCGCTCATCCGGCAAACTTTGTCTATCAGCGCCCTGATTATCGCCACGTCGCTAGCCAAAATAATGCGGATACACTGGCGTTACGCAACACGCCTGAACGCTTTGACCGCAGCCTGATCCCGCCCCCGAATGGAAGCGTGACTGTCCATGTTCCTACTATTTATCGCGCGGAGCTCGACAATGGTATTCACCTGGCAGGCACCGTCAGTCGCGAGACCCCCACGGTGACCTTGCAACTTCGCTTGCCGGCAGGTGTGTTGATGGCGCCGAATGATAAGCGTGGTATCGCCGAGCTCACGGCTAGTATGATCACAGAAGGCGGCGCGGGAATGTCGGCCGCGGAATTAACCCAAGCGCTAGATAAGCTTGGCAGTCAGATGAGTGTTAATCCAGAGGCTTATCATACGACATTGACCGTGACATCCTTGAAAAAGCATCTGGGAGAGACGCTTCAATTAGTGAATAAGGTGATCAGTGCACCGACGTTTGCGGAGCAAGATTTTGAGCGGCTCAAAAAACAAGCATTAGAGGGAATGGCGTCACGCGCCGACGATGCGGGCTGGTTGGCAGATCAGGCTATTAGCCAATTGCTTTATCAAGATGCAACCTTCCGTGCCCCGCAAGGTGGTGTGGCAGAAGACGTTGCCGCACTCACCCTTGCCGACGTTAAACGCTTTTATCAACAGCATTATGTGTTGAAAGAAAGTCAGCTTGTCGTGGTGGGTGATTTGTCCCGTGAGCATGCGATCAATCTCGCTAACCGGATTCAACCTTGGCAACCGACTCCTGAGGGGCATGCTCAAGTTGCAAGGCCCGTGCCTCGAGACGAAAAAAGTCCACAAATTTGGTTAGTGGATAAACCACAAGCGCCACAAACCAGTATTCGTATGATACGTCATGGCATGCCTTACGACGCAACCGGCCCCATGTTTAAAACCCGCTTAGCTAACTTTAATCTCGGCGGAAACTTTAATGCCCGCATCAACCAAAACTTACGCCAAGATAAAGGTTACACCTACGGCGCCCACAGTGCTGTGTATGGTGGTCGTCAAACTGGGACCATTGAAGTCGGTGCCGATGTGCGTGCGGATGCCAGTGCCGAGGCCATTAAAGAGCTTTGGAAAGAAATGGCCCACGCGCACGAAAATGGATTTACTGAGCAAGAGCTTGCCTATTTACGTCAATCGAGCGGCCAGCAGGATGCACTCAATTATGAAACACCGTGGGAAAAAGCGGGCTTGATTGCGCACATTGAGGCGTTTAATTTGGATGATGACTATCGTGAAGCCCAAAAAGCCATGCTGTATTCACTGACACGCCAACAACTAAATGCCCAAGCATCGCGCTGGTTCGATCCTAACGACTACCAAATCATCGTGGTTGGCGATGCAGAGCGTTTGGAAGGGGATCTGCGTCAACTTGGCTTGCCAGTCAATAGGCTGGCGTTAGATTACCGTTAATACCGGTTGGATAAACTTACCCCGCTGCGTGATGGCTTTTGAGCAATAGCTTGTTTATATTGACCACCACGCAGCATACAAATAAGAGATACATTTTGACTGATTTCACCCAACGGTTAGCGCGGTTAGCGCAAAACCCAGACGCATTAAAGGGGATAGCCCGAGGGCTCGAGCGTGAAGCACTTCGTATTACACCGAATGGTCACTTAGCGCAAACTGCGCACCCAGACGCACTTGGCGCCGCATTGACGCATCGTTGGATTACCACCGATTTCGCCGAGTCGTTATTGGAATTTATTACTCCAGTCAACACCTCGGTGAAAGGGATGTTAGACGAGTTGCAGGATATTCATCGTTTTACCTATCAACAGATGGATGATGAACAGCTCTGGCCGATGTCAATGCCTTGTGTGGTCGCATCGGAAGACGATATTACTTTGGCGCAATATGGCAGCTCGAATATTGGTCGGATGAAAACGCTTTATCGGCAGGGACTCAAACACCGCTATGGCAGTGTGATGCAAGTGATCTCGGGCGTGCATTTTAATATCTCACTCCCTGAGGCGTTTTGGCAGCACCTGTATCACTCAGAGACTGTTAGCCAAGCTGCGGTGACACAAGGCTATTTTGATTTGATCCGTAATTACTACCGCCATGGTTGGATGATCCCTTACCTGTTTGGTGCATCACCGGCTTTGTGTGGATCCTTTATCAAACATACTGACAGTCCGCTGGCGTTTGAGCACATGCCATCGGGAACCTGTTACTTGCCGTATGCAACGTCCCTGCGTTTGAGTGATTTAGGCTATACCAACAACGCCCAAGCCGACTTGAAAATAGGCTTTAATACATTAGAGCAATATTTAGAAGGATTACGTCGCGCTATTCGTACCCCTTCGCAGCAATTTGCACAGTTGGGGATTCGTGACGGTGAAACCTATCGACAACTCAATACCAATATGCTGCAAATTGAGAATGAGCTTTATGCTCCGATTCGACCAAAGCGTAATGCGGAAAGCGGCGAAAAGCCGACCGAAGCACTAAGCCGCGGCGGAGTAGAGTACATAGAAGTCCGCTCACTAGATGTGAATCCTTACAGCCCTATTGGCATTGAAGAAGATCAAGTGCATTTTCTCGATTTATTTGTGTCTTGGTGTGCGTTATCGCCCTCCGACCCCATGTCCGATCCGGAACTGAATTGCTGGCGGGATAACTGGAATAAAATTGTACTTGAAGGGCGAAAACCCGGCTTAACCTTAACCACAGGATGCAATGGCGGTACCTTAACTCAGGCCGAGTGGGGACGTCAGGTGATGGCAGAGCTGAAACAATTAGCCAAAGTGATGGACCAGACCGTTGGTGATAGCCGCTATGAGCGCGTATGCGACAAAATGATTGCGTGTTTTGATAACCCCGAACTAACCTTATCAGGGCGTGTGCTGGCAGACGTGATTGCACAAGGCGGAATTGGTGGTGTTGGCCTAAGCTTGGCGAGTGAGCACAAGAAGGCATTGGCTGATGTGCCGTATCAGGTTCACAGTGATGTCGACTTTCTCCGAGAAGCCGAAGACAGTATGGCACGTCAAAAAGCGGTAGAAGCCAGTGACACACAAAGCTTTGAGCAGTTTCTAAACGCTTATTTCAAAGATGTGCCGATGGCAGAAAGCTGGTAACTGGAATAATGGCGATGAGCAGGACGCGTATTCTCAACCGATTAGGGATAATCACCGCCATGATATTGTTACCCGGGTGCGCGACGCCGCCACCGGATAACCCCAGCAATGTCTGTGCGATTTTCGAGCAAAATCCTGACTGGTTTGAGGCGGCCGTCGAGATGGAAGACAGCTGGGGGACGCCTATTCAGGTCGCGATGGCATTTGTGAAGCAAGAAAGCGCGTTCGTTCACGATGCTTTGCCTCCACGTGACTATGTATTAGGCATTTTACCCTGGGGGCGAGTGAGCAGCGCATATGGTTATGCGCAAGCACAAGACCCCGCGTGGTCAGACTATCAAAAAGCCACAGAAAATGGCGGCTCTCGCACCGACTTTGCCGATGCGTTACAGTTTATAGGCTGGTACACATCAGAAACGCATCGTCAGCTTGGGGTGTCGCAATGGGATGTTTACCGGCAATATTTAGCTTACCATGAAGGAAGAGGCGGATTTCAACGTGGCTCATTTGAGCGAAAACCTGGGCTCAAACGGGTGGCGCGTAAAGTCGAACAACAAGCAAAGGACTACGGTTGGCAGCTAAAAGGGTGCCGGCAACGACTAGAAGACAATCTGAGCTGGTGGCCATTTTAAGGCCGCAGTGATGAATGAAGGAGGAAAGATGCCACTACTAGATAGCTTCACGGTTGACCATACCCGCATGAATGCACCGGCGGTAAGGGTCGCAAAAACCATGCAAACGCCCAGCGGTGACACCATCACTGTGTTTGATTTGCGTTTTTGTCGTCCCAATGAACAGCACTTAACCGAAAAAGGGATCCATACCTTGGAGCACCTTTTCGCTGGCTTTATGCGTAATCATCTGAATAGTGACAAGGTGGAGATCATCGATATCTCACCGATGGGCTGCCGCACCGGTTTTTATATGAGCTTGATTGGCGAGCCCCAAGAGTCGGAGGTTGCTAAAGCATGGGAGCTTGCGATGGAAGATGTCCTTATTGTTCCTTCGCAAGATAAAATTCCGGAGCTTAACGAATATCAATGTGGTACTTATGAGATGCATTCGTTGAATGAAGCCAAAGATATTGCTCGTGCAATCATAGATGCAGGTGTGACCGTCAACAAAAATGATGATCTATCGCTGCCCGAATCGATGTTGCAAACGTTGCGCGTCGATTAAAACGCGACCAGTCATCCCTCTGCGGTAACACTGCCTTCTGTGTTACCGCCCCCCCTCCCGATTTGAGTGTTCTTTTCATTATTTTTGTCTCAATAGCTAGATAAACCCAAGAGAAGTGTAGGCGTCGTTGCAGCTTTTTTGCCTGTTCAAGCACGCTTCTGCATTTTGTCGCTGCGTATTCGCCTGGGTTTCGCTAAGCTGACAACTGAAATCGACCATCAAAAAAGGCTGTGAAACCCAAAGTGAGTTTACGCACAAGACATCATATTCGGCCCATCAGTATGTATCATTACCTGCTAGGTATCATGTTGTTGGTGACGGTGCCGAGTGCGCAAGCGTCGTTAAATGGCTATTGGTCATATGACGAGTTTCTTGCACGGTATCCTGAGCAAAAAGCGCTGACGGCAACACTCGATAAACAAGTGCAAGCCGATCCTGCGCCAATGCAACGTGCGCTGGCACCGATAAAAATTTCAGTGGTCGTGCCGGGTCAACAAATCTCTGATTATTGGCAGCGTAATGTGCGAGCGTTCGAACGTCGCTTACAAGCGCTTAATATTCCTTATCAGTTAAAAGAAGTCACAACACGACCGAACAACGACATACGAGAACAAAGTGCGTCTTTGTATGCGGCACTGCGTGACGGTGCCGACTATCTTGTGTTTACCTTAAACAGTGTTCGTCACCGTAAGTTTATTAATCATGTGCTATCACAGAAAAAAACCAAGCTCATATTGCAAAATATCACCACACCGGTAAAAGCGTGGCAAGGTAATCAGCCTTTTCTCTACGTGGGGTTTGACCATCAGCGCGGCAGTCAGCTACTGGCTGATTATTATCAAACGCGTTATCCGAAAGGGGCGAGTTACTCGGTGTTGTTTTTTTCTCAAGGTTATGTGAGTGATGCACGTGGGGACACTTTTATTGAAACCATGAGTCGCCATGGTGATAGTCAATTGGTCTCGGCTTATTACACCAAAGGTGACCAACATTCTGGTTATCAGGCAGCCAAAGCCATGTTAAACAATAATCCGCAACTCGACTTTATTTATGCTTGCGCGACGGATGTGGCGTTTGGGGCAATCAAAGCGCTTGAAGAGTTGGGAAGAGAGGAAGTTGGTGTTAACGGCTGGGGAGGCGGGTCCGCTGAATTGGATGCTGTTATGTCAGGACAACTAGACGCAACCGTGATGCGTATGAACGATGATACCGGGGTGGCGATGGCTGAAGCCATCAAACGCGATCTACAACAAAAAGCTGTGCCTGTTGTGTACTCAGGTCGGTTTAACGTCGTCACTCAATATGATGATCCGGATCGAATAGAAAAACTTAAGCAACATGCATTTAGATACTCGGATTAGATCATGCCCACCTTTGGTTCACCTAAATTATCACTCTCGCAATTACTGACTCGCTTGATTGTGGTCTTCTTCTTATGTGTGACCGCGGGCGTTTACATACAAAGTTACCAGTTGACCTTAGCGGGGATTAATCAAGAGATTAGCCGTACTTTGGCACAAACTTCTCGTCTATTGCAAAACGTCTTTGATAGTCGCTTAACGGCACTGCAAATTCACCAAAATACCAATGCTGCAAGTATGACACTTCAGTCACTGGTCGCCAGTGAAGACAGTGACGCACTTGATGACTATTTTATCGAACAAGAGCAACAAGATGTTGCAAATACCCCTGACTTTCGTTTTATCGCTAAAGACGACCGTGTGTTATGGCATGATGGCAGTAGCTTGTTTCACGGTATTGATAATGAGGGGTTGGATCAGCTGCGTTTGCAATTACGAAGTATTAATCGTTGGACCTTAACCACTGTCACCACGGATACAGAGCAAGGTTATTTACTGATGCGGAAAACGCCGATCGTTTTTCAATCAAACGGTAAACTCGGCGGATATTTGTATGTGGTCGTGATGCTGAATGGCAACTTTTCGTTTGTGAAAAGTTTGCAGCGTGCCAGTGACACTCAGGCGGTATGGCTATCGGCAGACAATGCAACCTTAGCATCTACTCTTAGTGGTAACGATAACATAGGCAAGGCGTTAACGTTGCCGAGCGAGGAGAGCAGTCAAGCGTTTCGGCACTATTTAGTGAGCCAATCCAAGCTTCGCATCGGCGGTGAGTCGACCAAAATTTCATTGTTATCGGCGCAACGTAATGACAATGTTGTCACATTACAGCGGCAAATGGGCATCAACTTATTACTCACTACCCTAATTATTATTATCGCTGCTTTTTGGGTCAATCGTTTTGTGAAAACCCGGGTTGCGGATTCGCTCGATAGGCTAATGCGATATAGCCAAGGGGCGCGATCACGTCAACGTACCTTGCCGTTTGCCGGATCCGATATTGAAGAGTTTAATCACATCGGCAAAACTCTAGAGTCGACTTTTCATGCGCTGCACGAGAAAGAGCGCTCCCTACAAGATTTATTTGATTACGCGCTATCACCGATTATTGTTTGGGACACGGACTTTGCTATCACCCGTATCAATCCAGCAGCCAAGTTAAAGCTGAACTATGACGAACAAATCCATGCCTCAAGCTGGTTGTATGATCAGTTTATGTATGCCATCTCTCCTCATCTAAAGCGCGCGGTTAATGGGACCATCCTCAAAGGGGTCAATATTGAGATTGACCGTCGCGTTTACCGATGGAATCTTGCACCTTTAATGGTTGATAACCAAGTCAAAGCGGTGATCGGCCAAGGTCAAGAAATTACATCTCTTATCGAAGCCGAGCAACAAAGCCAGCGAGCCAAAGAAGCAGCGGAAGCCTCCGCGCGCGCTAAATCAGAGTTCTTAGCCAAGATGAGCCATGAAATACGCACGCCGCTTAACGGCATTTTGGGGATCACGCAAATATTAAATGATAGAGCCGAGGATAAGGCACAAAAAGACCTACTTGGTAGTTTATACCAAAGTGGTGAGCACTTACTCACAGTGCTCAATAATATCCTCGATTTGTCTAAGATCGAACAAGGTAAAATGACCATCGAGTATGGGGAGTTTTATCTCCAAGATATCATTCGCACGGTGGAGAACATTTACACACCGCTTTGTGAAAGCAAGTCTATCTTATTGAATATCGATGCACCGATTGCGGCTGATACCATGGTGCGCTCGGATCAGTCCCGCCTCACACAAATCTTATTCAACCTAATGAGTAATGCGATAAAATTTACTCATGCAGGGCAGGTTGGGCTGACGGTCACGCTAGCGCGACGTGAAGTAGAAAAAACAGACGAGAATGAAAATTCGTCAGATCAATCTACATTGCGTCAATATACATTGCGTCAATCTACATTGCGTCTCGTAGTGAGTGATACCGGGATAGGAATGAACCAGCAGGCGCTTGAGTCTTTGTTCGATCCCTTTGTACAAGCGGATTCCAGTGTGACGCGGACTTATGGTGGTAGCGGCCTGGGCCTGTCGATTGTTAAAAGTCTATTAGACTTACTGGAAGGTGACATTGATGTGACCAGTGAGCCAGATAAAGGCAGCCGCTTTGTGGTCGAGGTGCCGCTCACCTTGGTGGACAATAAACCGGCCAAGGCGCCAGAAAACGTGCCTTTCGATCCTGTGTCGCTCGGCATCAAGCGCGTCTTATTAGTTGAGGATAATAAGATTAATGCTATGGTCGCCCAAGCATTTTGCCATAAATATCATATTGAGGTGGAGTGGGTGAAAGATGGAGAACAAGCATTAGCGCGCCTTCAGCAAGTGCAGTATGACTTGGTGTTGATGGATAACCATATGCCCAATCTTGGTGGTGTGGAAGCAACGCAGGCCATACGGCAAACGCTCGGGTTAAGTGTCCCCATCTACGCTTGCACGGCCGATGCGTATGGCAGCGTGCATGACGCTTTTTACCAAGCAGGCGCGGATTACATCATCGTCAAACCGATTAAAGAAGCCAGCTTTATCGAGGCGCTCCGCCACTTAAAACTCCGCCACTTAAAACATGGCGCACACGCTGACTCATGAGTGTGAGAGTTAACGTTGTGCGCTGCATGGTCTAAACACTAATATTGGCGTCGGGTTGGTCTGTAGGGAGGACTTTGACTTGCTTGATCATATTGTCGGCAACATCGACAATTTCAATATGGTGACCATCAATTTCAATGCTCAAGCGGCTTTTAGGGATATCCTCCAAGTGCTCGAGAATTAAACCATTGAGGGTACGGGGGCCGTCAGTGGGTAAGGTCCAGTTAAGACTCTTATTCAAATCGCGAATATTGGCGCTACCTTCAATCAAATAGCCACCATCGGTCAATGACGTAATCTCTTCGGCCAAGCTCGGTGATAAAGAGGTGGTAAACTCACCCACGATCTCTTCGAGAATGTCTTCTAACGTCACCAGGCCAATCATGTCGCCGTATTCGTCTACCACTAAGCCGATACGTTGCTTATTACGCTGAAATTTAAGCATTTGTACGTTCAGTGGCGTGCCTTCCGGAATAAAATAGACTTCATCGGCGGCGCGAAGCAGCGTCTCTTTATTAAATTCGTTTTTCTCAACCATCAGGCGATAGGCTTTGCGGACGCGCAGCATCCCAACCACCTCGTCGATGGTATCGCGATATAACACCATTCTTCCATGCGGGGCATGCGTGAATTGGCGCATGATGGACTTCCAGTCATCATTGATATTAATCCCAGTGATCTCATTGCGTGGCACCATGATGTCATCCACGGTCACCTCTTCAAGCTCTAGAATTGATAGCAACATATGCTGGTGACGACGGGGGATCAAACTACCGGCTTCGTTGACAATGGTTCGCAGCTCTTCGGTGCTTAGATTATCTTTGCCGTCGGCTTTAGCGCCTATTCCTAACAAGCGCAAAAAACCATTGGTGATAAAGTTCACCAGGCTAACAAGCGGATAAAACACCTTCATTAGGATGGTGAGCAAATGGCTGCTAATAAACGATACGCGCTCTGGATAAAGAGCAGCCAGCGTTTTGGGCGTGACTTCGGCAAACACCAGGATCACCATCGTTAACACACCGGTTGCGATCGCAATCCCTGCGTCGCCATACAAACGTAACCCGAGGACGGTCGCGATTGAAGAGGCAAGAATATTTACCAGGTTATTACCGATCAGAATAAGCCCAATCAATCGGTCTGGCCGAGTAAGCAGTTTTTCGACCCGCTTAGCGCCACTGTGGCCTGATTTAGAGAGGTGGCGCAACCGGTACCGATTAAGTGCCATCATGCCTGTCTCAGACCCGGAAAAATAACCGGAAATGACGATAAGCAATACCAAAAGGGAAATCAATATTCCCGTCGATATGTCGTCCAACGAACTGTTCCTTACGTTTGTTTTAAAATCAGAGCGTGTGCTCGAGGGTTTACGCTAAATGCGCGTAATCAATAGCCTGCAATCAATATCTCACGAACAAACCGGCTACCAAAGTAGGCCAGAGTAAGGAGAAACGCGCCCACGATACTAAACCAGACCACCCGACGTCCACGCCAGCCGGACTGATAATGCCCCCAAAGGAGCACACCATAGACTCCCCAAGCGGCCATCGAGAGGAAGGCTTTGTGCGCTTTTCCTTGCGCGAACATGTCATCGACAAAGACAAAACCAGAGATTAGAGTGAGTGTTAATAATACTTGTCCGACTAAAATGATGTTGAAAAGCTGACGCTCCACCATCATTAAAGGAGGAACATTATGATTAATCACCTGGCGCTTTTTGTGTTTGAGCTGATAATCCAGCCAAGCCAATTGCAATGCGTACAGGGTAGCAATCATCAATGTTGAGTATGAAAACAGAGCCAGAGAAATGTGTAATAGCACCTCTGGGTGTGATTCAAGATGCGTAATAAAGGCACCGGGCAGCAGGGTCGCGCTCGCAAGGTTTAGTCCTGCAAAGGCGTAAACCACCGGCAGCAAGAACCATAGCCGCAATCGGAAAATTAGCCCGGTCGTCATCATCGCAATGATAAAACTCACCAAGGAGGCGACGTTGAGCATGCTAAGATTCTGCCCACTTCCTGATAAAATCAGATCTTTGAGCAGATAAGCATGTAACGCCAGCGCAGCCAGTGCGGTGAAAAAGACCGGCTTCGCACTAATTTGATTGTTGCTGGACAAGCCGGGGATGATCTGCAAAATGGCGGCCAGATAAAGCAGTGATGCCAACAAGGCTGTCAGAATTTCCATCGTCACCGATCAGTCAGTTAATCAATAAGAATGAAGGTGTGAGTATACCTTGCCTCAATCTCTGTCGCTATCGATACATGCAAGTGATGGGGGGATTGCGGTATAATCTCAGTAATTTCGCGACAGCGATTGCACCCAGATGAAAAATCATGGGCCAATAGGACGAGTGGGCGAGTAACGCATGTTTGAAAACTTATCAGAACGTTTATCCCGGACGCTCAAAAATGTGAGCGGCCGTGGACGATTAACGGAAGACAATATCAAAGAAACCCTGCGCGAAGTGCGTATGGCGCTACTGGAAGCCGATGTCGCGCTCCCTGTGGTTCGTGATTTTGTTAAACGCGTCAAAGAACGCGCCGTTGGCATTGAAGTCTCTAAAAGCCTGACCCCAGGGCAAGAGTTTATCAAGATTGTTCAAGCTGAGCTTGAAGCGGTGATGGGCGACGCCAATGAAAAATTGGATCTTGCGGCGCAGCCGCCCGCAGTGATTTTGATGGCGGGCTTGCAAGGGGCGGGTA
Organism: Salinivibrio sp. MA440; assembly: GCF_001996265.1. Taxonomy (NCBI): domain Bacteria; kingdom Pseudomonadati; phylum Pseudomonadota; class Gammaproteobacteria; order Vibrionales; family Vibrionaceae; genus Salinivibrio; species Salinivibrio sp. MA440. Next base: position 93,839 of record NZ_MUFI01000007.1, on the reverse strand, counting down.
AAACCACCAGTGTGGGTAAGCTGGGTAAGATGCTTACCGAGCAAGAAAAGAAAAAAGTGTTAGTGGTGTCTGCCGATGTGTATCGCCCGGCGGCGATCAAACAGTTGGAGACCTTGGCTAGCGAAGTGGGGGTTGACTTTTTCCCGTCCAGCACTGACCAAAATCCAGTCGATATTGCTCAATCCGCGGTTGAGCACGGCAAGCTAAAATTTTATGACGTAGTGATCGTCGATACGGCGGGTCGTTTGCATGTCGATGACGCCATGATGGGCGAAATCAAAGACGTTCACCGCGCGATCAACCCTGTTGAAACCCTGTTCGTAGTAGACGCCATGACAGGCCAAGATGCGGCGAACACCGCCAAAGCCTTTAACGATGCATTGGCATTGACGGGTGTGGTTCTGACCAAGGTTGATGGTGACGCCCGAGGTGGTGCCGCACTGTCGGTGCGTCATATCACCGGTAAACCGATTAAGTTCTTGGGTGTGGGTGAAAAAACAGACGCACTTGAGCCTTTCCATCCTGACCGGGTGGCATCCCGTATCTTGGGGATGGGCGACATGCTGTCGCTTATCGAAGATCTCGAGCGTAATGTCGATCAAGACAAAGCCGAGAAAATGGCCAAGAAGTTCAAGCAGAAGAAAGGCTTCGACTTGGCCGATTTTCGTGATCAGCTTGAGCAGATGAAGGGCATGGGTGGCATGATGGGCATGATGGATAAGCTGCCTGGCATGTCCAATGTGCCTGATAACGTGAAAGATAACGTTGATGATAAAATGTTCTTGCAGATGGAAGCGATCATTAACTCGATGACACCGCGTGAGCGCCAGCGTCCAGAAATCATCAAAGGGTCACGCAAAAAGCGGATTGCCGCCGGTTCAGGCACCCAGGTGCAAGACGTCAACCGCTTGCTTAAGCAGTTCACCCAAATGCAGAAGATGATGAAGAAAATGCAAAAAGGTGGCATGCGCAATATGATGCGCCAAATGAAGGGCATGATGCCACCCGGTGGTGGTCCCGGCGGCCCTGGCGGATTCATGGGTTAATCCGATTCGATATTTTGCTTGTTAGCCCAGTGCTAGCAGGCTTGATAACTCGCTGTGAGGCTGGGGACAGCTGGTGGAAATTTGACTAAACCAGTTGCATTCACAGCAATAAAGAGTAAAATTCCCGAGCTTTATTTTGGCACGAGGCCCCGCATTGCTTACGCGAAACGGGGCCAATTTTATTAAGTAATGCAAATGAGGACGATATGGTAACCATTCGTTTGGCACGTCATGGCGCGAAAAAACGCCCATTTTATCAAATCGTTGTAGCTGACAGCCGCCAGGCGCGCGACGGTCGCTTCATCGAAAAAATTGGTTTCTTCAACCCTGTTGCTCAAGGCCAGGAAGAGAAACTACGCCTTGACCTGGATCGCGTAAACCACTGGGTTAGCGAAGGCGCAACGGTTTCTGACCGTGTTGCTAAGCTAGTCAAAGACGCAGCGCAAGCGGCGTAATTGATCAGTGTCAGGGTTAAAAGAAGAAATGAGTGAGCAAGAGACGATTGTCGTTGGCAAGCTAGGCTCGTCGTACGGCATACGAGGCTGGCTCAAGATTTTTTCTTACACTGAAGATGCTGAAAGCATTTTTGCCTACTCACCCTGGTTTATCCAGGTGCGCGGGCAGTGGCAACGTTTCGAGGTTGAAGACTGGAAACGCCACAATAAAGGGTATGTCGCCAAACTTACGGGGCTGGATCAGCGCGAAGACGCGCAGATGCTGACCAACGCTGAGATTGCAGTCAGTGCACAAGCGCTTCCTGCTTTATCAGATCAAGAGTTTTATTGGCGTGAGCTGTTTGGTATGGACGTGGTGAATGCAAAAGGCTATCACCTCGGCACTGTGACTGACATGCTTGAAACAGGCTCGAACGACGTGCTTGTCGTTAAAGCCAACCTGAAAGATGCTTTTGGTAAAAAGGAACGCTTAATTCCGTTCCTTGAAGAGCAGGTCATCAAGTCGATTGATCGCACTGCTCAACGGATCGAAGTTGACTGGGATCCTGGTTTTTAAACTCCAACAGTAAGCGAGCGGAAATATGTGGGTTGGCATTATCAGCCTGTTTCCAGAAATGTTCCGAGCGGTCACTGATTTTGGAGTCACGGGCCAAGCGGTAAAAAAAGGGCTGTTAAACGTCGAAACGTGGAATCCGCGTGATTTCACCCACGACAAACACCGTACGGTCGATGACCGACCTTACGGCGGTGGCCCGGGCATGTTAATGATGGTAGAGCCTTTGCGCGATGCGATTCATGCCGCTAAACAAGCCGCAGGCGATAAAGCGAAAGTGGTTTACCTCTCTCCGCAAGGGCGCAAGCTCGATCAAGCGGGGGTCGAGTCGCTGGCGAGCAATGATAAACTTATTTTGATTTGTGGCCGGTATGAAGGGGTAGACGAGCGCATTATTCAAACTCACGTTGACGAAGAATGGTCAGTGGGAGATTTTGTGCTTAGTGGGGGCGAGCTGCCCGCGATGACGTTAGTCGATGCTGTTGCTCGGTTTGTACCGGGTGTGCTAGGCGATATGGCGTCAGCAGAGGAAGATTCCTTTGCCAATGGGTTGTTAGACTGTCCACACTACACGCGTCCTGAAGTGTTAGATGGGTTGGTGGTACCAGAGGTGCTAAAATCCGGTAATCATAAGGACATTCGTCGCTGGCGATTAAAACAATCGCTAGGTCGCACTTGGTTACGACGACCAGAGCTCCTGGAAAACCTAGCTCTGACTGACGAACAGGAATCACTACTTGCCGAGTTCATCAAAGAACATCGTGCAAGTGCCGAATCAAATTGAGTTTCAGTTTATTCTAGGGTTATAAATAATGAGTAACATCATCAAGCAGCTCGAAGACGAGCAAATGAAAAAAGACCTGCCTGAGTTTCAAGCAGGTGACACTGTCCTGGTACAGCTTAAAGTAAAAGAAGGTAACCGTGAGCGTCTGCAGCCATATGAAGGTGTGGTTATCGCTAAGCGCAATCGTGGTCTACACTCTGCATTTACCGTACGTAAAATGTCTAGCGGTGAAGGTGTAGAGCGTACTTTCCAAGCCCATTCGCCAGTTATCGACAGCATTACTGTTAAACGTCGCGGTGCAGTACGTCGTGCCAAACTGTACTACCTGCGTGAGCGTTCTGGTAAGTCAGCTCGAATCAAAGAGCGTCTTAACAAGAAGTAATCGCCCCTATGGCGTTTATTGCTCAAAAGCCCGTCCTGTAGGACGGGCTTTTTTAATGGCCAATCGGCTCATTCACACCTCACCCTTCACCGCCCTCACCACTTAATCCTGTTTACAACCGTTTATCTGCACCGGCGACCACTCGCCGTTAAAGCGCGTGTATTCGACAACGCAATCGGCAAAATGGCATCTGTCCCCTACTAAAAGATTGGCAGCAGCGCTGCTAACGACACGGAGAGCAATTATGTCCTGGTTTTTACTTTGCGTAGTGACCTTGATTGTCGGCTACTTTACCTACGGCACTTTCATTACCAAAATTTTTGGGCCAAAACCGCAAAAAGCGACCCCGGCCATGAGCATGAACGATGGTGTCGACTTTGTGCCACTGTCAGATAAGAAAGTATATCTGATTCAACTGCTTAATATTGCAGGCCTCGGTCCGATTTTTGGCCCAATACTCGGTGCGTTATATGGCCCTGTTGCCATGCTATGGATTGTGTTTGGCTGCATTTTTGCCGGCGCCGTGCATGATTATTTCTCTGGTATGCTCAGTGTGCGTGCCAATGGCGCATCTGTCCCTTCTGTCGTGGGCGAGCATCTCGGTAACTTCGCTAAACATTTTATGAACTTCTTTGCGGTGTTACTCTTGATGCTGGTGGGCGTGGTGTTTGTGCTCGGTCCAGCCAAGTTGTTAGGTAGTCTGTCAGAAATGAGCGTGGCGCTGTGGGTGGGCATTATCTTTGCCTACTATGTATTGGCCACCGTGGTGCCGATAGACAAAATTATTGGCCGTTTTTATCCTATATTTGGCGCTTTGCTTGTCTTTATGTCGGTGGGCTTGATTATCGGCTTGGCCGTGAGCGATCACAGCTTCTACAGCCAAGGGCTCGATTTTGCCACCAACTTCCATCCGACCGATCTGCCACTATGGCCATTACTGTTTATCACCATCGCTTGTGGTGCGGTATCAGGCTTCCACGCCACCCAATCGCCATTAATGGCGCGTTGTATGCAGAATGAAAAGTCAGGCCGGTTTATCTTTTATGGCGCCATGATTGGTGAAGGTGTGATTGCGCTTATCTGGTGTAGTCTGGGCTTAAGCTTCTATGAATCGAGTGACGCGCTTAATCAAACGCTCGCTAACGGTGGCCCGGCAGCGGTGGTGCATGAGGTTTCCACCTCGCTACTTGGCACGGTCGGCGGCATTATGGCGGTATTAGGGGTGATTGTGTTGCCGATCACTTCTGGCGACACTGCTTTCCGTTCTGCGCGTCTGATTATCGCCGACTTTCTGAATATTCAGCAAAAACCGATGGTGAAGCGCCTGATGATTGCGATCCCCATGTTTGTGGTCGGCTTTTTGATCACCAAAGCGGAGTTTGGCGTGATTTGGCGTTACTTCGGCTGGGCTAACCAAACTACCGCGATGATCATGTTGTGGGCCGCGGCAGCCTATCTTATTAAGCGTGATAAGCTGCACTGGGTATGCACCATTCCTGCGATGTTTATGACCGCGGTAACTGTCACTTATTTGGCCAATGCTGAAATCGGTTTTAGCTTACCGATGAATATCGCTACCATGATTGGTGTCGGGGCAACCGTTGTCGCCACAATTGGGTTCTTTATCGGTTATAAACCCAATTCGCAGTTAATCGCCAATGAAAAGCAGTTATAGGTAAGGCGTTATAGCTGATGGGTCTGCGCTCAGCTATATGACTGGTCTTCAAGCAATATTCAGTCAAATACGCTAAGATCTAAGCCTCAGTATTTACTGAGGCTTTTTTATGAGGGTAGGACAGGGCATGAAACAGACGTTTTTTTTATTATTCGCCGTTTTACTTTTGGCCGGGTGCGCTGCTTCTACCACCCAAGGCTTGGTTGACGATCAAAATTGGTATGGCTTGGGGGAGCAAGATGGTCAGCGTGGTTTGCCACAGCGATCCGTGAAAGATTTACAAACCCTGGCAAGTAAAGCGACTGGGCCGATGAATGCAAATTATCTCGACTACGAGCAAGGCTACATCCATGGTATTGATGATTACTGCGATCCTGCTCATGCCTATCAGCTTGGGCTAGACGGAAATCCGTATATGGGCGTATGTGAAAGTCGGCCAGGATCTCAGCGTTTTAGAATGGAATGGCAGCGTGGTCATCACGATTCTCAAAGCCAATCTAATAGCCTATTTTATTGAGCACTGGCGTATAAGTCTGGGTTAGTTAAGCCCCAATTGATTTTTTAACGCTTTTAAGTAACGTCGGCTCACCGGCACAACATGCGCTGAGGAGGTAATCACCTCAGCAAGGCCATTGTCGAGTAAGCGGATTTCGCGGATAGCGGCGGGGTGAATCAAGTATTGGCGATGACAGCGTATTAAGGGGGTTTTGTCCTCCAAGACCTTGAGTGATAGGTGCGTGGTAGACTCGCCTTTTGCGGTGAGCAGTGCGACGCCACTTAAGGCGGTCCGCGCAACTTCGACCTCTTGATGTGGGATCAATGTAATCCGACTGTGTCCCGCACAGGGAAGCAAATCCAACGTTGGTGTCATTGCTCGGTAGTCGTTTTTCTGGCGTAGCTCACGAGTGAGTTTTTCCAAGGATTTTTTTAATCGCACGGTTTCAACGGGCTTTAACAGGTAGTCGAACGCATTTTCTTCAAATGCTTGTACCGCATATTCATCATAGGCGGTGACAAATACCACCTTGGGCATGGTATCGGGATCGAGCATGGCTAACAGCTCTAATCCCGTCACTCGCGGCATTTGAATATCTAAAAACACCACGTCTGGACGGGTTTGATTGATGGCTTTCAGTGCGTCAATGGCATTGTTGCATTGCCCTATGATGTCAACACCGCCTACCGCTAGCAACTCGTCTTCCAACGCCTCGCGGGCGTGCAGCTCATCATCAACAATCAATGCCTTAATCATGCCTCTCTCTCCTTATTGGGCGTTTGATACGTGAAGGGCAAAGTGACGGTTGCCCGTGTCCATATATCAGGCTGACAGGTCATTTTTAGCGCATATTGGCCGCCAAACAACCCTCGTACACGCTTATCAACAATACGCATGCCGAGTCCTGAGTGTTGTGCTGCGGGTTGGTAAAGCCCGGCATTGTCTTCCACTTGTAAATACAGGCATTCGCCTTCTTGCCAGCCACGAATAATAATTTTGCCGTCTGCCATCAATTGGCTGATCCCATGTTTCACCGCATTCTCGACCAAAGGCTGTAAGGTAAAACTTGGGATCACCGCGTGTAAGATAGCGGGATCAATCTGCTTCTCCACACTCATGCGATCGGCAAAACGGGCATGTTCGAGCTCTAAATAGGCATCAAGGTGATTCAGCTCTTGCTCAAGCGAGACGGTCTCGCGGTTTTGCTTAAGGTTACTGCGAAAAAAAGTCGATAGATGTTGGATCAATTGGCGTGCCCGCTCTGGCTCGCGTTTGACCACCGCACTAATCGTATTTAAGGCATTGAACAAAAAGTGCGGATTGACTTGGGCGCGTAATAAGTTTAATTCGGCCTGGGTGAGCAAACTTTGTTGACGCTGATAACGGCCGGTTAAAATCTGGTTCGAGAGCAATCGGGCGATCCCTTCGCCCATGGTGACATTAATGGCCGAAAAGAGCTTACGTTTTGGCTCATAAAGCTTCACCGTCCCCAGTACATAGCCATCGCCTCCGCGTAGTGGGATCACCAGTACTGATCCCAACTTGCAATAAGGAGAAAGTGAGCAGCAATAGGGGATATCCGCACCATCAATATAGATCAGCTGATCATCGGCAATCGCGCGACGGGTGTAATCAGAGGCAATTGGCGTACCGGGGAGATGGTGGTCATCGCCAATACCGGTAAACGCAAGGATCTTTTCTCTATCGGTAATCGCCACCGCCCCAACGCCGGTTTCTTGCTGAATAATGGCAGCGACTTGTTCACTGCTTTGTTGATTAAACCCGCTGCTTAAAAGGCCGACCGATCGTTCAGCAATTTTGAGTGCTTTGCTGGAAAATGCCGCTGAATAGCGCTCGAACAGGGTTTTCCGGTCGACAATTATGCTCATAAACATCGCCGCGCCAATAGAGTTAGCAATCACCATGGGGGCGGCAATCGCGCTAACCAGTTCATACGCGCGGCTAAAGGGTTCAGCGACCGCGAGGATAATCGCCATCTGCACTAACTCGGCAACGAAGGTTACCCCTAACACGACTGTGGGAGAGAATAAACGGCTGGTTTGATTGCGCGACACCAAATAGCGATGCATTACACCACCAATCAAGCCCTCTGCCGTGGTCGAAATGGCGCAAGCCAAGTCAGTAAAGCCGCCTAAACTGTAGCGATGTAAACCGCCGGTTAGCCCGACCAAAAAGCCCACAAATGGGCCGCCTAGTAATCCGCCCATGACCGCGCCGATCGCACGGGTGTTGGCAATTGCATCTTGAATCCCCAAGCCAAAATAGGTACCGAGAATGCAAAAGCCAGAGAAAAGAAAATAACAAACAACTTTATGCGACAGTCGCCCCGAAATACTCAGCAGTGGCATAAATGCCGGTGTTTTACTGAGCAAATAGGCGATAACCAGATAGACGCTCATTTGCTGAAGAAGTGAGAGAATCAGTGCCATAACGACCCACACAAAAAAACCAATGCGCTATAGTAACGGTTGCCGTTGTAAGACTCTATTGTAATCTCTAGTGTAAATTATTACTTACAGAGTAAATAAATAAGTACAGTTTGTATTGCTTTTAAAATATAGGCTGGTATTGTTTGTGTAAAACATGATGAACATTAAAGGCAAGGCTATGCAGCAAGATTCGGTGACCAATATTCATATCCGTGATGAGCAGGTGCTCTTGACGCCAGAGCAGCTTCGCGCGCAGTTCCCTATTGAAAAAAGTACCCGGGCTGCTATCAGTGAGGCACGCGAGACAGTGGCGGATATTATTCATAAACGCGATCATCGCTTGTTGGTGGTGTGTGGTCCTTGCTCTATTCATGATGTTGAAGCGGCGAAAGACTACGCGCGTCGTCTGAAAGCCTTGTCGGATGAACTCAGCGATCACCTGTTTATTGTCATGCGGGTGTACTTTGAAAAACCGCGGACCACTACTGGCTGGAAAGGGTTAATCAACGATCCGCATCTGGATGGCAGCTTTGATGTGGAATCTGGCTTAAAGCAAGCGCGTGGTCTGCTCACGGATTTAGCACAAATGGGGATCCCGTTGGCCACTGAAGCGTTGGACCCAATCAGCCCGCAATACATTGGTGATCTGTTTAGCTGGGCGGCGATTGGCGCACGTACCACCGAATCACAAACCCACCGTGAAATGGCCAGTGGTTTGTCGATGCCAATCGGCTTTAAAAACGGTACTGATGGCAATCTGGCCACCGCCACTAATGCGATGAAAGCCGCCGCGTCTGGGCACCGGTTTATGGGGATCAACCAAGCGGGCCAAGTGGCACTGCTTACAACGCAAGGTAACCCTAATGGGCATGTGATCTTACGTGGTGGTAAGCAAACCAACTACGATTCAGTCTCCGTCGCCGAATGCGAGCAGCAAATGGAAGCTGCGGGACTCAACCCGTCCCTGATGGTGGATTGTAGCCACGCGAATTCACGTAAAGATTACCGCCGCCAGCCATTGGTGGCAGAAGATGTGATCCATCAAATCAAACAAGGTAACCGCTCTGTCATTGGTCTGATGATCGAAAGCCATCTTAACGCGGGTAACCAATCGGCGGATTTGTCTAAAGATGAGATGGAGTACGGTGTGTCGATCACGGACGCTTGCATTGATTGGGCGTCTACCGAACAATTGTTACGTCATGCTCACCAAGAGCTGGCAACCTCTCTTCAACAACGTACTCAACAGGACTAAACCATGGTGGCGGAACTCAGCCGACTGCGCGATCAAATAGACGATGTCGATAAACAAATGGTGAGCTTGCTCGCGCGCCGTTTAGAGCTGGTAGCAGAAGTGGGGGAGGTGAAAAGCCAGCATGGCTTGCCCATTTATGCACCGGACCGTGAGGCGGCGATGCTCGCTTCGCGTCGTCAAGAAGCACAGTCGCAAGGGGTGCCACCGGATTTAATTGAAGATGTGCTGCGTCGCACCATGCGTGAGTCTTACAGCAGTGAAAATGACTCTGGCTTTAAGTGTCTAAACCCAGATTTACGTCAGGTGGTGGTGATTGGGGGTAAAGGCCAGCTGGGTGGCTTATTTGCTCGCTTGTTCCGTTTGTCGGGTTATCAGGTTGCGGTGCTGGATAAAGAGGATTGGGAGCATGCCGATGCCCTGCTGGCCGATGCGGGGATGGTGGTGGTCTCGGTGCCGATTGACGTCACGGAAACGGTCATTAGTAAACTGACCCAGCTGCCAGACGATTGCTTATTGGTGGATCTCACTTCGGTGAAATCCGGTCCGCTACAAGCGATGTTATCCGTGCACTCCGGCCCAGTGGTTGGCCTGCACCCCATGTTTGGCCCAGATGTGGCCAGCCTTGCTAAACAGGTAATGGTGTATTGCGATGGCCGACAGCCTGAGGCATACCAATGGCTGCTCGAGCAATTTCGTATTTGGGGCGCAGGGTTAAACCGGATCAGTGCCATTGAGCATGATGAAGGCATGACGCTGATCCAAGCGCTACGTCACTTTACGTCGTTTGTTTACGGGGTCCATCTGGCAGAAGAAAACCCCAATCTCGATCAGCTTACTGCGCTAAGCTCACCGATTTATCGCTTAGAGCTTGCCATGGTGGGGCGTCTGTTTGCCCAAGATGCAAGCTTGTATGCGGATATTATTATGTCCTCACCGCAAAACTTGGCGATGATCAAGCGTTTTTACCAGCGTTTTGGCGAAGCGATTGATTTGCTTGAACAACACGACAAAGCCACTTTTGTCGATGCGTTTGCGCAAGTGGAAAACTGGTTTGGCGACTATGCCCCACGTTTTTTACAAGAAAGCCAAGGCCTGTTGCGACAAGCCAACGATGCGACTCACCGCACCGCGACCTAGGCTTATATAAACCGCTCCGACAATCGATGATAAATCTATACCGAAACCAGCCGCTTGGCTGGTTTTTTGATAGCGTAGAAATACCTTATCTGTCATAGATAGCAATGGAATAAAAATAATGAGGTCACTAGAGTGAGATCTTGATCCTAAAAAACATCATATCTTCAGTGAGGAGTGATTTTTCAATCGATTTTGTATTTATATATTGGTAGTGTTTTTCGGTTTTTTTATTGTTCCTTTACCTAAATACTAATTTAAATAAGACTTTTATGCAGAATAGATATTTTCCGTTAGTGGGTTTCATCTATATAGTGTTCAGCTCTTCTTTGTTATTTTCAATGTCTACAGTTGGAGACTATGTTGAGCACGCTATTAATTTCATATCACCTGTTGTGATGTTTTTTGTCATTATCGCATTATATTCAAAGTATCGAAATATAGTCATTTTTAGCGATTTAGAGTGTAGAATTATCGCTTTATCATATGTTGCAATAACTATTGCTGACTATTTATACCCCATTTTAAGATATTGGGATCAGAGCTTTAGTTCTAGTCATTATTCTCTTTTTTTAATCGAGGTTGGCATTAATGCTGCGATAGCAAAGGTCATTATAAAATGAGTATGAATTCTAAGTCACTTTTAGGCTCTATATCTAAAGCATCTCCTTTGGCTACACCTTTGGAAATGATGTNATACTACATGATGCTTTATCGCGCGGGTGTCGATTTGAGTCTAAGGAAATACAATCAATTGTTAAAATACTTAGAGATATGCCTCCTGCTGGAGCTAGAAGAAATAATTTTAAAAAATTATACTTGAAGGATGAATACACGTTAAGAAAACTGCCTAAGGACGCCAGAGATATTCCATATGGACATTGGTATTAATAATTAAAGCCCACATCGTAGGCTTTTTTTATCGGTAACTTATGATTATTCGTTGCTGTCCGGCAGCGATACCTCGGTGGGAGAAATGGTCTCTGACGGGTAGCAGCCGAGCACCTTTAGATAACGGGTAAGAGTAGTGAGTTCGTCCAGCGCACTTTGCATCAGGTTGCTAGCCATATTGGCCTCAACATCGACGTAAAACATCTCTTCCCACGGGTTACCGAGCACGGGCCGAGATTCAAGCTTGGTCATATTGATGCCACGCTCGCGCAATACCATTAAACACTCCACCAAGGAACCCGCTTGTTGTGACGTCGACATAATAAAGGTGGTCTTGGCAGGGGTCAGTGATGATACTTTAACCGGCTTACGAGCCACGACAATAAAGCGAGTGTGATTTTGCTGTTGGTTGGCAATCTCGCTCTTAATCGCGGTTAAACCGTAAAACTCACCACTGGCAGCATGGCCAATCGCGGCCACATTAGGCTGGTTTAAATCCGCTACTTGTTGCATGGCTTCAGCGGTGCTGGAGCAATAAATCTTCTTCACTTTACCCAAAGTATCAATGTATTCGCTGCATTGCTGGTGCGGTTGCGGGTGGGCATACAAGGTATCAATTTGGCTTGGGTCTTGGTCGCCGACAGTCAGCAGGCAGTGGTCGATAGGCAGCGTAAGCTCACCGACAATCGATAAACGTGTGTGCTGCAGCTGATCGTACACTTCGTTGATTGAGCCAGAGCTGGTGTTTTCTACGGGTAAGATACCATAGTCGGCATGGCCGGTTTCTACCGTTTCGACTACTTGTTTAAAGCTGTCACAGGCCATCTCCACCAGTTCGGTTTGCTTGCGGCTAAAATACTGGCGCGCGGCGAGGTAGGAGTATGAGCCTTGGTTGCCCAGGAAAGAAACTCGTGCCACCGGACGCTGATTGTCGGGATTAGCGAGGTTTTGTAAATAGCGTTGCTGAATCAGCACCGAGTCTTCGATAATGGTGTGAAACAGGCTCAGCACATAGTGAGCATCTAACTGGTGATCTTGCGCTTTGGTCACCAGCTTTTCTAATAAGGCTTGCTCACGGGCTTGATCGCGAATCGGTTTTTGCACCGCGACTTTGTTTTTGGCGACGTCTAGGCTTAAGCGACGGCGCTCGGCCAATAGTGTCAGCAGCTCTTGATCAAGCTGGCTTATTCGCGTGCGTATCTCATCCAGTGGGCGTGGTGTGTCTGACATAAATTATCCTTGTTCTAATACAAAAAAACCTCCCGGTTGGGAGGTTAGTGCGCCAGGCTGATTGGGCTTAGCACGCTTCCTCCCGCGTTGGCGAGATAAAAAAGAAGCGAAAAAAACGAGCGTCAATCAGCATTGGGCGTTGTGTTGTTATGTTTGCGTATGGATTAACCATATGGGGCGCAGGCTGGCGTGTCAAGGATCAAAAAGCCCCGCGAAGACGGGGCTAACATGTTTAGCGATTTAGGTGTTGCGCTGAGGGTTAGATTTCCTCATCGGTTGGATTTTCTTCCATCGCAACCGTCGCAGCAGATTTATCATTGCGACGTGCTTCGCCTTTGTGTTGGACCTTATTCAGTTGCTTCTCGAGCTTTTGGCCCACATCATTAATTGCTTTGTACATGTCATCGCTTTCTGCTGAGGCAACCAGCGTTGAGCCCGGCAACCCAGCTTTGGCTTCGACTTTAAACTGGTGGTTTGGCTCTTTACTGATCACAGCGTGAGGATTGATGAGTGCCACCTGCCACTTGGCCAACTTATCAAAGCGGCTTTCGATGCGCTCACGGATGGCGGGAGTGATTTCGATGTTTTTGCCTGCAATTTCCACTCTCATACTCGTTCCTCTTTGTTCCCCTGTATTAGGTTCATCTTTAGATTACCGCTTTACGCTATTGATAACGTGACTTGGCTCATGTTTAAAGGGGGGAGAAAAAACGAAAAGTTGAACTGTGAGCCTTCACGGATCCTGACATTTGTTAAGCATGAAATCCCTTGAACTTAAAGACAAAAATGCTACCTTGGGAGAGGTCACGAATGCTGATTTACCCGCCAGTCAGGGCCGCGTCGCGCCTGTGTCTTTTCCTATTTTTCCCTGTGGTTAAAAATGTGCCACAAATCAGCTTGTGCTTTTTGGTGCACTTCGGTGAAACGAGAGTGGCTCAAGCAAACTGGGCATAAAAAAGACGACCATGATGGCCGCCTTTAAAAAACGCTAGAAGCGCGCTTAATTAGTTATTGGCGTGTAGCTCGTGGTTGAGCTCGACCGCACTTTTGTTGGTCAGACACTCAACCGCTCCTGTTTTTGAGTTACGGCGGAACAGTAGATCCGCTTTGCCCGCCAAATCACGCGCTTTGATACTTTCTACTGCTTTTCCATCAGCATCTAGCATGGTTACCTTAGTGCCCGCGGTGACATACAGGCCTGACTCGATGGTGCAACGATCGCCCAATGGGAAACCAAGACCCGCGTTGGCACCTAATAGTGAATTCTCGCCAATCGATACGACAATCTGGCCGCCGCCACTGAGGGTACCCATAATCGACGCGCCACCACCAATATCACTTCCTTGACCGACCATTACACCCGCAGAGATGCGGCCTTCAATCATGCTTTTGCCTTCGGTGCCCGCATTAAAGTTGATAAAGCCTTCGTGCATCACTGTGGTGCCTTCACCGACATGGGCGCCCAAGCGAACGCGGGCGGTATCGGCAATACGCACACCGGCAGGTACCACGTAATCGGTCATTTTCGGGAATTTATCCACGCACTCAACGGTCAGCGTTTCGCCTTTCAAACGCGCTTCCATCTGACGCTCAGGCAACTCTGGCAAGTCGATCGGGCCTTGGTTGGTCCAAGCAATGTTGTGTAGCAGACCAAAGAGTCCGTCAAGTACCACACCGTGTGGTTTCACTAAGCGGTGTGAGATCAGTTGAAGCTTCAAAAAGCCTTCTGCAACCGATGCAGGCTTGCTGTCATTTTCGAGGATCACCAGCACCAGCGGTTGGGTAGTTTGTTGTGCCATGTTGGCGAAATGAGCGGCCTCTTGAGCGCCAGCCGCCGCGAAGGCTTCACTGATAGCACTACAGGTTTCTGGTGCAATCGCTACTACCTGATTACCCGCGTCGTAATCTGTCAGCGCGCTTAATGCGCGGACAAGATCATCGCTCGGGTTAAGAAGCGGAGCCGGGAAAAAGGCTTCAATGATTTTTCCGTCCTGGTTTTGGGTCGCGGTACCGAGTGCCAGAGCAAAGCTTGCCATTGGGGGAGATCTCCTTATAGATATTTGGGCTTAAAACATCGAACGCTTCATCTTAAAGACAACCGCCAGCGGTTGGAAGTACTCAACTGAACACCAAGGTAAAATCCCACACAGGTCGGGGCACTGATTCGTGTTGATGCATAGCGTGGGTGATACCTTGCGAGTGAAATACAGGTTCAGCGTATAAAAAAAGCAAGCCAAGTGGGCTTGCTCTTTCGCGGATGCCAACAGGATCAGCAATGGGAGTACTAGGCAGCGTCAGCGTCTTTGCTGTCGTCGCTACTTTCATCCGTTTTACTGTCACTCGCTTTCGCCGGTTTTTTCTTGACGGCTTTACGTTTGGCGCCCAGCGCCTCGAGGACCGAGTCTTTGTGTTGAGCAAGGTATAGCGACAAGGCTTCACGCTTTTCTTCGTCGTCTACTAGTTCGCTTTCTCCAATCAAGTCGAACATCGCATCTGCCATATCCAACATTTTATCGTAGGCATCGGCTTCGGCTTTGGAGGTAAATGTCATCTTTTCTTCTCCCTCGCGTTCGACCACGTACTTGACGATAACGGCCATAATTACCCTCTCTTCGTTGATTTACTGTCTTTTTATACAGTAGGATAAGGGCCATTGTCTACCGACCCTGCCGTGATTGTGACATGAGAGAAAAATTTAGCACCATTTATCAACGTGCCGCCGATCGCAAAGGTGGTCAACGAGAATTAGAACGCATGCTGGTGGCACCGCTTGAACATCAGGCGCTGTGTGAAATACCGGATGATCGCTGGTTAGCAGCGTTTAGCCAGAAGGTATTTCAATCGGGCATTAGCTGGCAGGTGGTACGCAAAAAGTGGCCGGGATTCGAAGAGGTTTTTTGGGGATTTGATATCGACAAAATGTTGTTGATGCCGCCAGAAATGTGGGAAGAGAAAGCGACGAACCCCGCGATCATTCGCCACTTAACCAAGGTGATGACCATTCCACACAATGCGGAAATGATCCACCGCGTGCAGCAATCGCATGGCAGTTTTAGCCAGTTTGTCGCCGATTGGCCCAGCGAAGATATTGTTGGTTTATGGCAGTATTTAAAAAAGCACGGTAAGCGATTGGGCGGTAATACGGGTGCTTATACCTTGCGCCGAATGGGCAAGGACACCTTCTTGTTCACCCGCGATATTGAGCACTATCTGCGCGCGACTAAAATCGTTGATAGCGGCCGAGAGACCAAGCGGGCGATGCAAGCCGCGCAACAGGCATTTAATGAGTGGCAGCAAGAGTCGGGCCGTTCACTGAACCATATCAGCCAGCTGATTGCCTTCAGTGTGGGTGATAATCGCGTTTAATCGCTCAGCGATTTGCTGTGCTATCACACAGTTAGCAAGTCGTGTGCAAGGTCGCGGCGTGTCGGTGGCGGTTTGCGCTTATCACGGCAATCGGCCACAATCGATGCCAGTTATCTTTCCCATGTGAGCGCCTTGTGTTTACTGTTTATCACTCTAATCAGCTCGAACTGTTGAAATCGCTGTTGGTCTCCCTGATCCAACAGCGTCCGCTGTCTGACCCTTTTCAAAAAGAACTTATTCTGGTGCAAAGCCCCGGCATGGCGCAGTGGTTAAAAATGGCACTCGCTAACGAGCAGCAGATTGTCGCTAATGTCGAATTCCCGCTTCCCGCTACCTTTATCTGGCAGCTATTTGTGCGAGTGTTGGATGGTGTGCCTGAGCGCAGTGATTTCAACAAAGAGGCGATGACATGGAAGCTGATGGACATCTTACCCAGCTGTCTGGATGAGCCTGAGTTCGCTGATTTAGCCGCGTATTTAGAAGATAGCCAGGATCAGCAGCGTGCTTATCAGCTGGCCGAAAAAGTGGCCGATATTTTCGATCAGTATTTGGTCTATCGCCCCGAGTGGGTGCTGGCATGGGAGCAAGAACAACCAGTGCCAGAGCTTGACGATGTGCAACCTTGGCAGCAAAAACTGTGGCGCCGCTTATACGATCACACCTTGGCGTTGGGCCAATCGCCTTACCATCGCGCCAATTTGTATCAAGAGTTTATCGATACCTTAACCAGTCATCAGCACAAACCTGCGGGACTGGCTGATATTGAGCGGGTCTTTGTGTTTGGCATCTCCGCGCTCCCACCACGCTATCTGGATGCGTTACAAGCACTGGGTGAGCACGTAGAGGTTCACTTTATGTTCACCAATCCATGCCGTTATTATTGGGGCGATATTCGCGACAAGCGCTATCTGGCTAAACGTGCCGCATTAGCGCGGGATAAAATCAGCCGAATTGAAGACATCCCCGCCGAGAGCCAATTGGCACTGGGGCTTGATGAGCCCGAGCATGGTGAAGTAGGGAACAGTTTGCTGGCGTCGATGGGAAAACTGGGGCGCGATAACTTACTGCTGCTCTCGGAAATGGCCTGTAATGAGATTGATAGCGGCTTTGTTGAGGTTAACCGCGATAATCTGCTGCATCACATCCAAGCCGATATTTTGGATTTGAACGAGCCGGGCGATCCCAAGCAAACCGAGATCAGTGCGGCGAAAACAGAAATCAAGCCAGATGACGCTTCCATCGCAATCCATGCCTGTCACAGCCCGATGCGCGAAGTCGAAGTGCTGCACGATCAGCTACTCGCGATGTTTGAGGCTAACCCATCACTTAGCCCCCGTGATGTGATTGTGATGGTGGCGGATATCAATGCCTACAGTCCAGCTATTCAAGCGGTGTTTGGTAATGCGCCTCGCGAGCGTTTTATTCCTTTTTCCATTTCAGATCGCAGCGCTGATCAAGAAAGCCCGGTGTTAGCCGCCTTTTTGCGTCTGCTCACCCTGCCTGATAGTCGATGTAGTGCGGCGGAGCTTTTGGAAATTCTTGAGGTGCCGGCGGTGTCGCGCCGTTTTGCCATCGACAGCCAACAGTTTGATCAGATTAAGCAGTGGGTGGAAGAAACCGGCATTCGCTGGGGGCTTGATACCCATACCGCGAGTCAATTTGCCTTGCCTGAGCAGTATCAGAATACGTGGCTATTTGGCCTGAAACGTATGTTACTTGGCTATGCGATGCCGAGTGAGGCTGGATTGTTTGCAGACACCGTGCCTTATGATGAAGTCCAAGGGCTTAATGCGGAGCTTGCTGGGCGTTTAGGGCTGTTTATCGACACCTTGATTTACTACCAGCAGCAACTGGCGATTGAATGCGATGGCAAGACGTGGATGGCGCGGTTGACCCAAATGCTGGATGACTGCTTTGCCATTGAAGGCGATGAAGAGTTAGCGATAAAGCTTATCCGCACCCAGTTGGACAGTTGGCTGACACAGCTCAGCGATGCTGCATTTACCCATACGCTAACCTTGCCCGTGGTGCGCGATTACTTTAATGGTCGCCTCAATAACGAGCGAGTCAGCCAGCGCTTTTTGGCCGGGCAGGTTAACTTTTGTACCTTGATGCCAATGCGCTCCATTCCCTTTGATGTGGTGTGTCTGCTGGGGATGAACGATGGCGTGTACCCGCGCACTGTGCCCAGTGTCGGCTTTGATTTGATGGTCGGTCGCACGCGGGCGGGGGATCGCTCGCGCCGCGACGATGATAGATACCTATTTTTAGAAGCGCTGCAGTCGGCACAGCAGCGTTTGTATATCAGTTATGTCGGTCGCTCAGTGCAAGACAACAGCTTAAAAGTCCCATCGGTACTGGTCACCGAGTTGCTTGAGTATTGCACTCAGGGCTACTGTTTGGCCGGTGATGGCGATTTACCCGAAGCGCAGTCACGCCAGCGGTTGGAAGAAAAGCTTATCCAGGCTCATCCACTGACGCCCTTTAGCCCACAGGCGTTCGCTCATGGTGGTAGCTACGCGCAAGAGTGGCTACCGGCTGCTCAAGGACAAGGGACACAACTGCCGGCATTTATTGGCGATGCGTTAAGCCCTGATCCGGACAGCCACCAGGATCCTGTGATTGAGTTAGCTGAGTTGCAGCGCTTTTGGCGGTTGCCCGTGCGCTATTTTTTCCAACGCCGCTTGAAAGTCTTCTTTGAGCAGTTAGAAGCGCCGCTAGAAGAATTCGAACCCTTTAGTTTAGATACCTTGCACCGCTTTCAGCTGCGTGATCAGCTGTTAGCGCACTTTATTGAAACCGATGACAGTCCCCAAAGTGTGCAGGATTTTATGGCCCGACAGCGTGGCCAGGGCAAGTTGCCTTTGGCGTACTTTGGCGAACTGACCTTGGATACGCAAGTCACGGTGATCCGTGATATGTACCAACGTTTAACGCCTTTGCTCGCCGCGCCGCGCCCCGATCTTGAACTAAATTTGACGCTCACCACCGCGCTAGGTGAGGTGCAAGTGCAAGGTTGGCTTAATCGGCGTTATCAAGACAGCTTGGTGCGGTTTCATTGCGGCGATCTGACCGTGCGTCATCAGCTTGCGGTATGGATCGATCATTTATGCCAATGCGCGATGGGCGAAGCGGTGCCGAGCACGTTGGTGGGCGTGAAAGAAACCATCGAGTTTTCCCCACTCAGCAAAGGTGACGCGCTTGCACATCTACAAGCCTTGGTTGAAGACTATCAAAATGGCCTGAATCAGCCGCTTACTTATCTGCCAAGTACGGTCGGGGCCGGGATAAAAGCCCGAGATGGCAAAAAAGGCTTCGATAACAGTGACACCGGCCAAGACAAAGCGCTGAAAGCGATGCGTGATGCCTTTATCGGGGGCTTTAATCCTGGTGAAGCCCAAGACCCTTATGTGTATCGCGTATGGCCGCAATGGCACGAGAGTCTCGGTCAAGCGCTATTAGCAACAGGCGATCAACACGTACTGCCGATGCTTGCGCAGCGACAAAAACGCTAATCACCAAAGGCGCCTCATAGGAATAGTGCGGCGCCGTTTCCCCCTCTATCCACTCTCTTTCCCACTCTTCTCCCTGTTAGCCAAGTCTATGCATGGCTCTTTTGTGGTTATTTACTCTTARTTTTTGACTTTATATTCATTTTGAGAAATTAACTACTAGGATAGAGAAAATGGGTGGCTCGTCGATAAAACCATCTTTTTTGTCATGTTTGTTACCATTGTGTTGGTTAAAGATTGCACATTACGTTGCTCGTTAGGGGTCAATCTATTTGGGGTCTAAATATTTTTTAAACGATCATTTTAATGCAGAGTTACATTTTAATTGTAATTAAAATCATTATCTTATCTTTAATTTAATGATTAGAGGGCATCGTTTTTGTGTTGTTTATAGAGGCCTTTGTTCTGTTTTTTATTTGAACGTGTAATTAACTTAACGCACAATGTCATCGAAAATTCATATAACAAACCATGAAAAAAAGGATGTGCCTTCATGCATAAATTCTCAAAAAGCGCGGTGGCGACCTTGGTCTCTGGCCTTTTGCTGGGTGCCTCAGCGCACGCCGACGTCAGCATTACTCAAGGTAAGACTGCAATCCCAGATGGTGAGGCAACGCACGCCCAAGACATCACTGTGAAAAACGAGCATGTCGCGTTCGCATTGGCGGTTGAGTCCGCGCCACCATGGGGCGTGCCACGTGGTACCTTGGTGGATCTCGCGGCGGTGAAAAATGGCAAAATTGATCTAGACCGAGTCGCTTTTGCAGATTTCATCCCCAACAGCTGGTCAGCTTGGCCGAACGATCGCAAGTCGATTGAGATTGTTGAAGACAGCGATGAAAAAGCAGTGATCAAAGTGAGCCGTAACTTCGACAAAGTCGACATTACTACTTGGTATACCTTGGCTGCAGGCTCTGACGCGATTGCTCTTAAAACCGTGATGAATAACCAGGGTGAGGATGATCTCGAGCTAGAATCTGGCCACACGATCTGGCCGGATACGGGTTATCAGTTCGCGGTGCCGGGCCTTGAAGGCAATGAAGAAGCGATGGCGGACAATGCCCTCGCCGATCGCATGGTCGCGTATGACCGTGACTGGGCGTTCGCACTGCATGCGCCTTACTTTGACCGCATTAAATACAACGGTCGCGATATGTATCTGGGTCACACGCTCAAAGCCGGTGAAAGCCGTACGTTTGAGTCTCAGCTACAGGTTGTCCCGAACGGTGACATGGCGCCGATTGTCAAAGCCGAAGCCGAACGTCATGGTGAAGCGACAGGTACCATTGAAGGTAAATTGCGCGCTGATAATGGGCAAGTGCCAAACGATGCCTTGGTAATGATTGAAAAAGACGGTCACCCTTACGCGTGGACGCTTGCCAAAGATGGCCAGTACAGCATGGAGCTACCAGCCGGCGAGTATCAGGTTTATGGTACGGCAACCGGCCATGCCAACAGTCAGTCGCAATCCATTAATGTGAGCGCTGATGGCGAGCAAACACTGAATTTCACCTCGCTAAAAAGCCCTGCGACCCTTGCGCTTAACGTAGAAGAAGCGGTGTCTGGCGTGGCTAAAGACGCACGTGTGACTATCATTGAAGGCCAAGCGCCACCGGTTGAATTCTTGGGTAAACGCACCTTCTTTACTAATTTGCTGCCAGCTGGCCATGCGGAGCTAAATCTGGCACCGGGTGAATACAAGCTGGGCATTAATGCCGGTGCAGGCTTTACTGCAGAATCACAAACCTTGGATGTAACGCTCGAATCGGGCAAAACCAACAAGCAGTTGGTTAAGATCCCACAGGTAACCTTCCCTAATCGCCACCAATGGTACGGGGCAGACTTGCACCACCACGGCAATGTGCTGGAAGGGGTAACCCCACCAGAAATCGTGGTGCGTGCTCAGTTGGCAACCGACTTGGATCTGACCTTCATCAGTGATCACGACTCCACCATTAATCACAAAGTGTTTGCTGATTTATCAGCAAAACGTGGTGTGCCTTTCATTCCATCGATTGAGATCTCGCCATCATGGGGTCACATGAACCCGTTCCCCATCGACAATGGCGCGGCGCTGACGGTCGATCCGGGTACTGATGACGTGCATACTCTGATTGATGCTGCACATGAGATGGGTGCAGAAGTGGTGCCGATGAACCATCCATATAACGATTATGGCTACTTCACCAATATCGCTAAGGATGCGGTGCCGGGCGGTAAGACCGACCGTTTCGACCTGATGGAGCTTAACGCACGTGTCGATAACGAGCCGACGCTTGAAAAAGCGCACAAGCTTTGGGATCAAGGCGAAGCCATGTACCTCACAGCCGGTACCGATACCCATGATGCGTGGAACCAGCTCACTGGGCGTATTCGTATGATGGCCAATGTTGATGGTGAGCTAACGCCGCTCGCCTTTGCCAAAGCGTTAAAAGCCGGTCACGGCTATGCCACGCAGGGGCCAATCCTGTACCCACAAAACATCATGTTTGGTGAAACCGCCAAGGCAGGTGATAAATGGGATATTAATGTGGTCGCCGCTGATGGCCTCAAAGAAGTGCGCTTAATCGGCCAAGGTGGTGAGGTGCTAAACAGCATCACCATTAACCCTGAAGAGAGCACACAGCGTCTTGAGCTATCACTGCCTATTCCTGCGGATGCAGAGGGTTGGATCAATCTAGAAGTGGAAGACAAAGACGGCAGCACGGCATGGACCAACCCAGTTTGGCTTCAGTCGTAAACGTCGAGTCTCAATCAATGAACCAAGGCCAGCGATGCTGGCCTTTTTTGATCGTGATGTTAACCGGCGCAGATTGATGGCCTTGGTTAGAATATGTTTTACCCCAAGGGGTTGCTACAATAGCGGGCAGACTAGGCGATGAAATAATGATATGGAACCGCAGATCCTCAACCCGCTCACCTTGCCACTTGATGGCGTCCGATTAATCGAAGCCTCCGCCGGCACCGGCAAGACGTTTACCATTGCTGGCTTGTACCTGCGATTGTTGCTTGGGCATGGCCGCGCAGCGCCGTGTCGGGTCGAGCAAATACTGGTGGTGACTTTTACCGAAGCTGCAACCCAAGAGTTAAAAGACCGTATTCGGCGTCGCATTCATGAGGCGCGTTTTGCCTTTATGTGCGGTGAGAGTGACGATCCCATCATTGAGCCTTTGCTGGCAGAGATTAGCGATCATAAAACCGCGGCGCAGCGTCTGTTAGAGGCCGAGCGGCAGATGGACGAAGCGGCTATCTATACCATTCACGGTTTTTGTCAGCGGATGCTGACCCAAAATGCGTTTGAGTCGGGCAGCCTGTTCAGTCATGAATTTGTCACCGACGAGCGACAGATCAAAGCGCGCGCGGCGGCCGATTTTTGGCGTCGTCGTTTTTATCCGCTGCCAAAATCGTTAGCCGGTGTGGTGAGCAGCTACTGGCCCGCGCCGGAGGCCTTATTAAAAGAGATTGCGCCCTATTTATCCGGACCGGCTGTCACGGTTAAGGCGCCTGATCTCGGCGAAGATCTCATGGCGGCACACCAAGCGGCGATAGCCAAAATTGACGGGGTAAAGCGAGCATGGCGCGAGGCGGGGGAGCAGATCACCGAGCAGCTCAGTGCCGCAAAACTCGATGGCCGTAGTTATCGCAAAGACCATCTGGCGAACTGGCTGAATGCGATGGAACAATGGGCCAATGCCGAGACGCTTGATTACCAGTTGCCCGACAAATTGGAAAAATTCGCCAAACAGACGTTGGCGGACAAGAGTAAAGCTGAGCCACCGAGTCTAGCGCTATTTGATCACATACAGGCATTGGTTGATCAGCCGCCGACGTTAAAACCGGGATTGACCGCGCTGGCGATCAAAGAAGTGAGGCAGCTGCTCCGCCAAGAAAAACGCCGTCAAGGGTGGCTCTCGTTTGACGATCTCCTTTCTCAACTTGCCAGCGCACTTGACCAAGATAGCCAAGGCCAGTTGGCTGCACGTATTCGCAGCTTATATCCGGTAGCAATGATTGATGAATTCCAAGACACCGACCCGCTGCAATATCAGATTTTTAGCACTGTCTATCAGCCGCCAGTGGCGGACGATGCCCCTGTATTCGCAGACACGGAGGAAGAGACAGACACAGAGGAAGAGGGGGAGCGCACCGGTTTAATGATGATTGGCGATCCTAAACAGGCGATTTATGCCTTTCGTGGCGCCGATATCTTCACCTATATTCATGCCCGTGCACAGGTGAGTGATCACTATAACCTTGCCACCAACTGGCGCTCGACAGATGGCATGGTGCGCGGGGTCAATGCCTTGTTCTCGCGTGCTAAGGCGCCGTTTGTTTATCAAGACAGCATTCCCTTTTTAGAGGTAGCCTCTTCGCCTAGCGCCAAACAAAAGGCGCTGGTGGTGGAGGGAAACGAGCAGCCCGCGCTCACCTTTTGGCATCATTGCCCGGATGAATTGTGTAGCAAGCAAGATTTTGAACAGACCTTGGCGGTGAGTACCGCAAAGCATATCACGCAAATGCTCAACCAATCGGTGGCGGGCAATAGTTATTTGCAAACTCCGTCCGGCCGAGCCGACATTCAGCCGCACAATATCGCCGTGTTGGTGCGCACCGGCCGCGAGGCACAGCTGGTCAAGCAAGCACTGGCCGAAAAAGGCGTGGCGTCTGTGTATCTTTCTAACCGTGATAATGTGTTCGCCAGCCCCGTCGCCAGCGATATTGAGCGCATTTTAGTGGCGGTGATGCAGCCTGAAAACGAGCGTAAGTTGCGGGCAGCGCTAGCCAGCCCTTTATTTGGCCTGACCGCTGAGCAGCTGGCGTTACTCAATCAAGACGAAGCCTTGTGGGAGCAAGAGGTGGTGGCCTTTAGCCATTACCGTGATACTTGGCAGCGCCGTGGGGTGATGCCGATGCTTCGCCAAGTCGCCAGTGCTCGCCAAGTGGCAGAAAACTGGTTGGCGATGCCGCAAGGCGAGCGCTGTGTGACCGACTTTTTGCATATCGCGGAGTTGCTGCAAAGTGCCAGCCAGCAATTGGACAACCCACACGCGCTGATCCGCTGGTTACAAGAGCGAATGGCCGAGCCGGCTCAACAATCGGAAGAGCAGCAGGTGCGGTTGGAGTCGGAGCGTGATTTGGTGCAAATCGTCACCATCCATAAATCGAAAGGCTTGGAATACGATCTGGTTTACTTGCCGTTTGCCTGTCAGTATCGCGAAAGCAGCCAACCGTTTTATCATGATGAACAGTATCAGCCGGTGCTGGCGCTGGATAATGTCGATGAAGGCAAAGAACGCGCTGAAAAAGAGCGGCTGGCTGAAGATATCCGCTTGCTGTATGTGGCGGTGACCCGTGCCGTGTATGGGTGTTTTATCGGCTGTGCGCCCCTTAAACAAGGTAACAGTCGGCAAAAAGACTCGGCCTTGCACTTAACGGCCCTCGGTTATTTGCTCCAGCATGGAGAAGCCGGTGATGCTAGCCTGCTGGCCGAGAGTTTAGCTGGGTTGGCGAGCGCGAGCGATGCGGTGACTGTGGTTGCGCCACCGGAGCCGGATGATAGCCGTTATACCCCTCAAACGGGGGCGCACGAGGCGCTAAGCGCGCGTCAGTTTGACGGCAAGATTGACCGTCAGTGGCGGCTAACCAGTTACTCAGGGCTGTTAAAACAAAGCCATCATGTCAGCGCCTTGCCAACATTAGCCAGTTACGACTTGGACGCGGACGATGACCTCGCCGATGAGGAGACGCCGGATGTGGCGGTGGATCCTTGGTCGGTTTTTGCGTTTCCCAAAGGCGCGCGAGCCGGTACCTTTTTACATACCTTGTTTGAAGAGGTGGACTTTACCGCTGATTTGATGAGTGAAGAGGTCGCTGAGCTTATTACCCATCACCTTAGCTTGGAAAACTATAACCCGCAGTGGTGCCCGATATTGCAGCAGTGGATGACACAGGTATTGAAACACCCGCTAAATGAACAAGGGCTGATGCTGAATCAAATTGACAACGCCAGTCGGTTAACGGAGATGGAGTTCGTGATGCCTTTGGCTGCACTCGACTGCCAGCGACTGAACCGACTCGCCGCACGATATGATGCACTGTCAGCGCGTGCTGGCCAGCTCTCCTTTGAGACAGCGCGCGGGATGTTAAAAGGTTTTATCGATTTAACCTTCCGCGCCGATGGCAAGTATTACGTGCTGGATTGGAAGTCGAACCATTTAGGGGACAGTGTGGCCGATTACCATCCTGATGCGCTTAAAGAGGCGATGATCGCGCACCGATACGACTTTCAGTATCAGATCTATACCTTGGCGCTGCACCGCTTTTTGCGCCAGCGGATCCCCGATTATGATTACGACACCCATGTGGGGGGCGTGTTTTATTTCTTTTTACGGGGCGCCAGTGATAGCGGCGAGACCGGTGTATTCGCGCATCGCCCCGACAAGGCGCTGATTGACGCCTTGGACAACCTCTTTGCTGGAGAGTCGGTATGAAACAAGCATTAATGGCACTATACCAGCGCGGGGAATTGCGAGCGATTGATGTGCAATTTGCTTGTTTGATGGGCGAAGAAGAAAACCAATTAGATAAGGCTGCTATCACCGTATGGGCGGCGCTGCTGAGTCGCGAAGTGGGCAAAGGGCACGTCTGCCTTGACTTAAACCAGTGGCAGCCACCCACTGACGTCGCTTGGCAGCCTTTATTGGCGCACATTGATAGCCAAGCGCCAAGCAAGCAATTGGCGCAGGCCTCAGTCGTGTCCGATGGGACGCAGGCGACGCCCTTGGTGCTTGCCGAACACCGATTGTATTTGTATCGCTACTGGCATGCCGAGCAGCAAGTGGCGGAGCATATTCGCCAGCGTCTCGCGGCGCTGCCGGTACCGGATGAGGCCAGCCAAACCCTAGATAATTTATTTGCCGCCTCACAGGTAGAGATAGACTGGCAAAAAGTGGCGGCAGCCACCGCGTTGACCCAGCCTTTTGCGGTGATTTCGGGTGGGCCGGGTACGGGTAAAACCACCACTGTCGCCCGTTTGTTGGCGGCGTTGGTGGCGTCGCACCACGCCGAGCGTACAACGTCTGCTGCGCTCACCATCAAGCTGGTCGCTCCGACCGGCAAAGCGGCCAACCGATTGACTGAATCACTAGGACGGGCGATTGCCGCCTTGCCTGTTGATCATGACGTGAAAGCGGCGCTGCCGACCCAAGCCAGTACCATTCATCGGTTATTAGGGGCGATTCCGCAGCGAGTGGCGTTTCGCCATCATAAGAATAATCCCGTGCATGCGGATGTGTTGATTGTCGATGAAGCCTCGATGGTGGACTTGCCTTTGATGGCACAGCTGTTCGATGCCTTGGCGCCCTCAACACGCATTATTTTGCTGGGGGATAAAGATCAGCTTGCCTCTGTGGAAGCGGGGGCGGTGCTAGGCGATATTTGTCAGTACGCCGAGGCGGGCTATCCAGCGGCGCAAGCAGCGCGTTTAAGCCAACTGACAGGCTTTGACGTACCCGAAAACCCGCACGCGCCAGCGATTGCCAGTGCTTTGTGTTTATTGCGCAAAAGTTATCGCTTTGATGCCCAATCCGGCATCGGTCAGCTCGCCTTTGCGGTGAACCGAGGAGAGATGGCCGAGGTGGGGGCGGTGTTAAAACGCGGCTATGGCGATATTGCCCACCATGTGTTGAGTGATAACAGCTATCAGACCCTGATGCTTCAAGCGGTGGCGGGGTATCGCGACTACCTAACGGCACTCGATCATTCGACGCTCGAAAATCAGCGGCCCATGGCCGACGTGCTGAGTGCCTTTAGCCAATTTCGATTGTTATGCGCATTGACCGAAGGTCCATTTGGCGTCGCTGGCCTCAACCAAGCGATTGAACAGCATTTAGCGTCGGCGGGGCTGATAGCTAAAGAGCGTGACACCTGGTATCACGGCCGGCCGATCATGATTATGCAAAACGATCATGCACTGGGTTTGTATAACGGTGACATTGGCATTGCGGTGCAGCAAGCGGGGATCACCCGGGTGGCGTTTGAAACCCACGATGGCGAGGTGCGCTATTTGCTTGCCAGCCGTCTGCCCGCCCATCAAACCGCGTTTGCGATGACGGTGCATAAATCACAGGGCTCGGAGTTTGCGCACACAGTCCTGGTATGTCCGCCCACCATTTCACCGGTGATCACCCGCGAGCTGATTTACACCGGCATCACGCGGGCGAAGCACCAGCTTGATCTTTACGCGTCTTGGCCGGTGCTGCGCCACGGTGTGGGCGCACGCACCGCAAGGTATAGTGGTTTGCCGGATGCCTTGTTGGCGCCCTTATAATGGCGAGGTCAGCTAAAGCGCTAAGGTTAGTACCTTAGACCGGCGCTGATAGTTGTACAGCTCTTGGCGGGTGTTGGGGAGCGCCAAGACATCGGAAAGCAAAAAGCCTTGCTCCAAAAACCAATGCAAACTGTGGGTGGTGAGCACAAAGATGGTTTCAAGCCCTTTGGCTTTGGCGCGTTGCTTGAGGTGATTGAGGAGCATGACGCCGCGGTCGCCATCACGATAGTCTGGATGAATGGCGACACATGCCATCTCGCCGGTGCGCGCTTCACTAAACGGATAGAGTGCGGCGCAGCCTATCACTAACCCATCCCGTTCGATGATGGTAAAGCGTGGGATTTCTTGCTCCAATTGTTCTCGCGAGCGGCGCACCAGGATCCCTTGTTGCTCCAACGGTCGGATTAAATCCAAGATCCCACCGATATCGTCAATCTCAGCTTGGCGCACTTTTTCGGCACGCTCCATCACGATCTGGGTGCCGATCCCTTCAATCGAGAACAGCTCTTGGATCAAGGCGCCGTCTTTTTTATAGCTAATCAAATGACTGCGAGTGACTCCCGCGCGACACGCAGCAATCGCGCCCCGTAAAAAGCGACTGGTGCCAGAGCCAGTATCGCCAGCGGCTTCTCTCACTTCTAGAAGTGGCTGGGCTTGCGTGGGCAGTAACTCAGAAATCACTTCATTGTCTTGGTTTAAGACCCCTTGTTCGGAGCAAAAGCCAATCAACTTGTCTGCGCGTAACCGAATTGCGACTTGAGTCGCCACTTCTTCGGAGGTGAGGTTAAAGCATTCCCCTGTCACTGAACTGGCTACTGGCCCCATCAGCACAATCGCGTTTTGATCCAGTTGGCGTTGAATACCGTCGGTATCAATACGGCGAATTTTGCCACTGTGACAATAATCAATCCCCTCGTCGACACCCAACGGTTGCGCGATAATAAAATTGCCACTGATCACATTAATCTGAGCACCCGCCATTGGGGTGTTGTTAAGCCCCATGGATAAACGCGCGGTGATGTCGAGCTGCACTTGGCCGGCGGCTTGTTTGACCACTTCAAGCGCGTGGCTGTCGGTGATGCGTATTCCTTTGTGATAAGGCGTTTCCAGTCCGTACTGATTGAGCGCGCGATTGATTTGCGGGCGGGCACCAAACACCAATACTAGCTTCATGCCAAGGCTATTGAGTAGCGCGATATCATTGACGATATTTTTAAAGTTCTCATCCGCCATCGCCTCGCCACCCAGCATGATCACCGCGGTTTTATCTCGGTGAGCATTTACATAAGGTGCAGATTGGCGAAATCCTTTAACCAGTGCGGTACTTCTTATCTTCACGCGCATACCCGTTTATTTATTCACTTTATATGCCTTTTTATTCTTTTTTGGGTCTGAGTGTCAAGTCCTGTGCGGTGTCAGTGCGCATGTGAAACGATAAGAATTAGCTCCCATACTCGATGTTGGCCGATGAAGCGAGATCACAATCTGGCGTTCAGCGTCTAAAGTAAAGTGATGAGTCAGTTATGCTGGAATAAAAAGCACTGAGGGGTAAGCGCGTGCGAAAAACGAAACAAGTGGTTCTATTAGTTCTATTTATATTATTTGGTGGAACGGGATTTTTAGTGGCGACCCAGCCTGCAATTTTTGCGCCTGACGTGACGCAAACCGATTTGTATGGCGAATGGGTTGAAACAGAGGTCGCGCCCTATGCAGCTGATCGTTTTGAAGTCCGCAAAGACGGTATCTATACCAATGGCAGCCGGGTTACGACGAGTTATCAGTTTGATGGTGATAAGCTAAGTTATTCGATTGGTACGCAAACGTACGTGTATCGTGTCGAAAACAAAAGTACCTTAGAACGCTTATCGCCCGCGCATTACACGTCTTTTTTTGCGAAAGACGACTAGATGTTGGCATCCAATGGAGTTATTAGGTTACGACGGCACAAGTAGGGACGCCCAGAAACTCTCCGAGTAGGCACAAGGATGCAGAGTGCTCAGATCGTGATTAATATTTCACAGACTCTATTGTCGACAATAACTCATTGACCGAGCATTGCTTGGTGGCTACTCGGCGTAAAAGATCGGCAGTTTCCGAGTCGCCACCTAGGCAACGCTGAATACTGGTATTGATCACATTATGGGTACAACCTTCACTGGCCATCATGCGGATCCATTGATATTCCACCGCATCGCTATCAAGTAACGTCGAACGCCCAACTTTCAAGTCCATGGTAATCATTACTCCTTTTTTGTTGCATTTTCTATGCATTTTTGTTTCATGCATAGTACATAACAATTATATGACAGTTTGATGAATGACCAAGCAGTTACTAGGATAATCTGAATGACATCACAATTGAACTGTATTATTTTGCAGGCATTTACAGTCTGATAATGATAAGTGATTGCCAAATTCATCGCTTTTTGCGAGCCTTAGCGCTACAAACTAACTGATTGGATGATGGTGTGAAAAAAGCGTTAGTCGTGATGGCGTGTGTGGCGGTACTCGCAGGGTGTGTTAGGCCGACTGATCGTGGTCAGCAGTATCGAGATGGGCGGTTTGAACGTATTTTAACCCCAGTATCTCAGGTGGTGTCGGAAAGTCCGCGCGACTTTAGTTTATTTCAGGAGCAGCTTGCAGAAGTAGAAGCAAAATCTCCCTCGTTAGTGGTCAAGCATCAAGCGGTATACCAGCGCTTGCAGGCATGGCTGGACGCAGGAGGCAATGTGGACACGCTCGCTGAGTTTGGCCTGAGTGTTAACCAAATGGGCGGTGGCGATGATTTCGGTAACGTGATGTTTACCGGCTATTTCTCACCCGTGATTGAAATGCGCCATCAACCCGATGCCTTATTCCGTTATCCAGTTTATGCCAAACCGCCTTGTGATGAAGACTGCCCTGATCGTCAAGCGATTTATGACGGTGCTTTAGAAGGGTTAGGGTTGGCGTTGGGTTACAGCGCGTCTCGCATCGATAACTTTATTATGGAAGTGCAGGGCAGTGGTTTTGTCCATTTTGGTGACAATGATCAGCTCGAGTATTTTGCCTACGGCGGTAAAAACGGTCATCCGTACGTCAGTATTGGTAAGGTATTAATTGAAAATGGTGAGGTAGCCAGAGAGGATATGTCGTTACGGGCGATTCAAGATTGGGTCGCGGCGCACGATGAAGAAGAGGTTCGGACCTTACTGGAACACAACCCGTCGTATGTGTTCTTTACGCCCAAAGCGGCGGATCCTGTCAGTGGGACGGCGGGGATCCCGTTAAAAGCGGGCGCCTCTGTGGCGGCGGATCGACGTTACTTACCTATGGGCAGTGTATTACTTGCTGAAGTGCCACAGCTTGATGACCAGGGTAAATGGACGGGAGAGCATGTGCTCAAGCTTTTAATGGCGTTGGATACCGGTGGGGCAGTGAAAGAAAATCACCTGGATTTATACCATGGCATGGGTAATAAAGCAGGCGAGCAAGCCGGTCATTACAAACACTTTGGTCGGGTTTGGAAACTGGAACCGTTAGCGCCACAAATGGTGAATCAGCCCTAACGGCTAAGATTAAGACTCATCCTTGAAGCAATAAAAAAGCGAGCGTTTGACGCTCGCTTTTGCATTTAAGCCAACGAAGTATGATTACTCAATCAAACCCGCTTCACGATAGTAGCGTGCTGCGCCTGGGTGCAGGGGAGCAGACAGACCATCTTTTACCATTTCTTCTTTCTTCAAGTTGGCAAACGCTGGATGTAAGCGACGGAAATCATCGAAGTTCTCAAACACCGCTTTCACGACGTTGTAAATGACGTCTTCAGAGACTTGGCTTGAGGATACAAACGTAGCACCCACACCAAAGGTCGTCACATCATTATCGTTACCCCGGTACATACCTCCTGGCAATATCGCTTGACGATAATAATCGCGCTCGCTGATCAACTGTTTAGCCGCATCGTTAGCGACTTCAACCAATACGCTATCACACGCAGTCGTTGCCTCTTGGATCGCACCACTCGGGTGGCCTACGGCATAAACCATGGCGTCAATTTTATTGTCACAGAGGGCTTTTGATTGCTCAGACGCTTTCAGCTCGGAAATTTGGCCGAACTTATCCATGTCCCAACCCATTTGATCCATCAATACTTCGATGGTGCCACGCTGACCTGACCCTGGGTTACCAATGTTAACGCGCTTGCCTTCGAGGTCATCAAAGGTTTTTACGTTTGCATCAGCACGAGCGACCACGGTAAAAGGTTCTGGGTGGATAGAGAAAACCGCGCGCAGATCTTTAAATTCGCCTTGATCTTCAAACTTGCTGGTGCCTTTGTAGGCATGATATTGCCAGTCGGATTGTGCGATCCCCATATCGAGCTCGCCAGCACGAATGGTATTGATGTTGTAGATAGAACCGCCTGTACTCTCTACAGAGCAGCGAATGCCGTGGTCATCTTTACTTTTGTTAACCAGACGACAAATTGCACCGCCCGTCGGGTAATAAACACCCGTCACACCGCCAGTACCAATGGTTACAAACTGATTGGCTTGAGCCGTTGCTGCGGTTCCTAGTGCAGCGGAAAAGCTGAGCGCAATCAGAGTCGGTTTCATCGCTTTCATGCTTAAGATTCCTTTTTAAGTTAGAGGTTGCTATCCGGGCGCACCCTCGAAGATGGTATGACACTCGATGTAAATATGACAATAACGTGTCACCGCGCTATTTTTTCAATCTTTTAACAATATTTGCAAGCAATAGTATTGGGTTAAAACGATTGGGTCATGGTTTGTCTTAGTGCTTGTACAGGTTTAGTACAATATCCCAGGTTTTCCAGTGTGTTGCGCAAATTTGTGATCTGTGATGCGTTATCGTGTGCTTGGCTTTGATCGATGTGTTGGGTGTTGT
Organism: Salinivibrio sp. MA440; assembly: GCF_001996265.1. NCBI lineage: Bacteria > Pseudomonadati > Pseudomonadota > Gammaproteobacteria > Vibrionales > Vibrionaceae > Salinivibrio > Salinivibrio sp. MA440. Next base: position 61,394 of record NZ_MUFI01000007.1, on the reverse strand, counting down.
TTTCAAAGCCGATTCGAACGTCACCGCCCAGTGTCGCGGCTGTCGTTAAGCAGCGACTTTCATGACATCCAAATGCGCAGACAGACCAAGGAATAGTGCCATCGGCGTGAAGCGCATGATACATGGCGGCGACATCTTCGGGCATACCTCGGGGTGGAGTCCGATCTCGCCCTGCAACAAAAAGCAAGTGATGACCTCGTGAGGGTAAAATACCTTGTTCGCGCAGCGTGTAGTAGCGTGCCAGCTCTCTGGGATGATAGAGAATAAACTGACTATAGATCCGAGCTTCAACCGTCCAAGCAAAAAAATCTGTTACCGCTTTGCTTGGAGGCTGATGATCAGGGATAAGCTCTCGTAGCGCAAAGGAAGCGGCTTCGGGTTTGACGGCTTTAATCAGCGCCATTTGTTGCTGGGGGGAATAGCGGCCTACGGCTTCGGTGGTGAGTTGAATCACCATGCGATCGCCGACGGCATCTATTACTTGCTGATATAGCGCTTGGTTTAGCGCGGGATCAAGGCTATGGGTTCCCTGTTGATCGCGGGCGTGGATGTGGGCCATGGTTGCGCCTGCCTCGGCGCATTCGTGCAGGCAGTGAATAAGCTGTTCGCCGGTGATAGGCACACGCGGATGGTGCACGGGCTGTAAGTACGCACCATTGGGGGCAACCATGATCGTCCTTGCGTCTCGCATTCTTTTCCCTCGCTTCTGAATCTGTCGTTATTGGTGAGGCAAGCACATCTCTAATGTCAGTGCTAGCTTGTCGGTGATGGCCGCGATATGAGTTGATTCAATAATATACGGCGGTGCGAGTAAGATGTGATGCCCCTGCTTACCATCAATAGTACCGCCCATGGGATAACACATGAGTCCGTTATGCATGGCGGTTTTTTTTATTGTTTGATGGAGCGTAAGTTCAGGCGAAAAGGGACGCTTGCTGGTTTTGTCTGCCACCAGCTCCAACGCTAAAAATAGCCCACGTCCGCGAATGTCGCCGACAAAAGGGTGAGAATCAAACTGATGGTGTAACGCCGATTTAAGCGCCTTTCCTTGTTGCTCAGTGGCGTCAACTAATCCTTCTTGCTGAATGGTGGTGAGTGTTGCTAAGGCAGCGGCACATGCCGTTGGGTGAGCCATGAAGGTGTGGCCATGTTGGAAAAAGCCTGACCCAGATGCAATTGCTTGATAGAGACGATCCGAGACCAAGGTGGCGCCAATGGGCTGATAACCAGCAGCCAGTCCTTTAGCGATGGCGACAATATCCGGCACGATGCCTTCATGTTCAAAAGCGAAAAAGCGACCGGTGCGCCCCGTGCCGCACATGACTTCATCGAGGATCAGCAAAATATTGTACTGATCGCAAATTGCGCGAATACGAGAAAAGTATCCCGCTTCCGCGGTCAATGCACCGGCTGTCGCCCCCACCACAGGTTCTGCGATAAACCCAATGACGGTTTCCGGCCCTTTTTCTAACAGCATGGCTTCAAGCTCGTTGGCCACCCGCTGACCATACTCGTAAGCGGTCTCATCGGGACGTTGATCGCGATAGGCGTAACAAGGGGCAATCAAACTGGTATCCATCAACAACGGGGCAAAGGGAGCGCGTCGCCATGCGTTGCCACCCACGGACAGCGCCCCGAGTGTATTACCATGGTAGCTTTGGCGGCGTGCGATAAAATGTTGTCGTTGGGGTTCACCGACTTCCACCCAGTACTGGCGAGCGAGTTTTAGCGCGGTTTCCATCGCTTCCGATCCACCACTGACTAAATAAGCGTGATTTATCGAGGGAGGCGCAAGGTCGGCCAACATCTTGGCGAGCGCTTCACTGCTTTCTGAGGTAAAAAAGCCGGTATGCGCATAGGGAATCGCATCAAGCTGACGGTGGATAGCGTCTAATACGGCAGGGTGGTTGTGCCCAAGGCAAGAGACGGCTGCGCCTCCGCATGCATCGAGATACTCGTTACCTTGAGTGTCGATTAAGTACATCCCATTACCACTGGCAATGGTAGGGGGAAGATGATGACAGTGACGGTGAAAGACATGACTCATACGAGGGCCTCAATGCAAGCGTGATAACTCAGTATGGTGAACTTGTGTTTTAAACCGCAAAGGATATATTTTCACCAGGTATGCAAAAAAGGAATGAGATGATGAATGTGCGTTTGCCGTCGATGCGTTCGCTTCAAACATTGATTGCGGTGGCTCAAACAGGAAGTTTTTCAGAAGCCGCGAAGGTATTGCATGTCAGCCAAAGTACGGTGAGCAAGCAAATACAGCAGCTCGAAGAAGGAATTGGTCAACCACTCTTTGAGCGACATGCTGGGGGAGTAAGACTCAACAGAGTCGGAGAGCCTTATTTAACTATGATATCGGCCAGCGTCAATGATATCGCCAATGCCACGGCGCAAGCGCGTCAGCAAAGTGCAAGGCATGAGTCCGTCAGCTTATTGGTGCCGCCCTCGTTTGCTAGCCTTTGGTTAATTCCTCAGCTGCCAGCGTTTAAATCGCAGCATCCTGATATTTCTGTGGTGGTCAGTGCCAGTGACTATGTGCCCCAAGGGAAAGAAAGTGAACTGGATATTTTAATCCGCTGTCAGCCTCATCAGCAGGCAGGCGCGCAAGGCAGATGCTTGGTCAACGAGCATTTGTCGTTATTGGCATCAGCGACACTACTTCCAGAGCCACTCGAGCGAACAGCGTTGTTATCGGAGGTGCCGGTTTTATCTCATTTGACGCGCCCTTCACTGTGGGAGCAGTTTTGGCAACAATTTGGGCTGGCTGACAGTAATCCGCAATATGGCGCAGGCTTTGAGCACTTTTTTATGGCGCTTGAAGGCGTGAAACAGGGTATGGGCATGGCGTTGATCCCCACCTTTATGGCCTCAGCCGCCCTGTCAAACGATCAGATTGTAAATCCCTTGGGGTTAAGCATAGACAGCGGCTATGGCTACTACCTTTATAGTGCGCGGTATAAGCAGCGTTCACCCGCTGTCATGCATGTGATCAACTGGCTGTGTGACGCCCTCAAGGTGGATGTGGCTAGACATCCTATCAGCAAGTCGGTATAACGCCTGTCAGCGCGATCAACGAAGACAATAGTTATATGACACATCCCCTATCAGAATCCTATCTGCAACGTTTTGGCGGTACGGCTCGTTTGTATGGACGCCGTGCGCTAGAGGTGTTTCACCAAAGCCATATTTGTGTCATCGGTATTGGTGGCGTGGGATCGTGGGCAGTGGAATCGCTGGCTCGCACAGGGATTGGGGCGATCACACTGATTGATATGGATGATGTGTGTGTCACTAACACCAATCGACAAATTCACGCGCTGAAAGCGACCATCGGCCAAAGCAAAAGTGAGGTAATGGCTGAACGCGTGGCAGCGATTAACCCGGAATGCCGAGTCACTGTGATTGATGATTTTATCTCACCGGATAATATTGCTGAGTATATCGATAAGCGCTTTGATTATGTGCTTGATGCGATCGATAGCATTAAGCCCAAAACCGCATTATTGGCTCACTGCAAGCGGCACAAAATCAAAGTTATTACCGTCGGGGGCGCGGGTGGGCAGATTGACCCGACGCAAATCCAGGTGGCGGATCTCACTAAAACCATTCAAGACCCCTTGGCGGCCAAGCTACGCAATAATTTGCGTCGCTTTTATGGTTTTACTAAAACTCAAGGTCGAAAGTTTGGGATTGACTGTGTTTACTCCACCGAGCAGCTCAAATATCCGCAACCGGATGGTAGTGTGTGTGAGAGTAAATCATCGGCAGAAGGCCCTAAACGGATGGATTGTGCCAGTGGGTTTGGCGCCGCAACCATGGTGACAGCAAGTTTTGGATTTGTCGCGGTCTCACGTGTTTTACAAAAGCTAATCGCCGCTGATCAGCGTCGCGAAGATTAGAAAGTGGCGCCCCAGCCTGATCTGTCGGGGCGCCATTTTTGTGGGACGGTTGATTAAGCCTCTTCTTTTACCGGTTCAGATTCGGCTGATTTCGGCTCAACGTCCGATTTAACCGGCAGTACCTGGCGTACATATTCACCTGGTGCGGCATAAAGTACAGGGTAGCTGTCTGATCCCGTAGGGTAGGGCTCAACTTGTTCGTCGGGACTATAACTTCGTAACCATTTTTCCCAATGTGTCCACCATGATCCAGTCTGGTGAGACGCGCCTTCCAGCCACTCCTCTGCCGTATCTGCGAGGTGGTCATTGGTCCAATAGCCGTATTTTTTCTTCACTGGATGATTAACAATCCCTGCAATATGGCCGGACTCACCTAATACGAAGGTTTTATTGCCGCCGACATTGAGCGCACCACGGTACGTGCCTTGCCACAGAGCAATATGGTCTTCTTTAGTGGAAATAAAATAACTGGGAACTTTGATTTTATTGAGATCAATCCATACACCACCGACTTTAACGCCCTTATCTTGCACCAGCTTATTTTCGAGGTATAAATCGCGCAGGATAAAATTATGGGTTTTAGCTGCCACGTTGGTACTGTCACTGTTCCAATACAGCAAATCAAAGTCGACTGGGCTATTCCCTTTCAGATAGTTCTCGATGTAGTAGTTCCAATAAAGACTATTTTCCCGCAACAAGCTAAAGGTCACACTCAGCGATCGCCCATCCATATAACCGCGAGCAGTATTCTGCGCTTCTATGGCTCGGATGAGACTATCATTGATGTAAGCGCCAATTTCACCAGGCTGTGAGAAATCGAGTAAGGTAGTAAAGAAACTTGCCGACTTAATACGCGCTTTCATGCGTTTGGCAGAGTAGTAGGCAATGGTGCACGCTAATACGGTTCCACCAATACAATAGCCGACACCATTAATCTGTGATTGGCCGGTGATATCTTCAATCGCACTGACGGCTTTTACTGTCCCTTGCGTGACATAGTCTTCAAAGCCAATATCAGCTTGCTCAGCAGATGGATTGCGCCATGACATCAAGAAGACGGTGTGTCCCTGTTCTACTAACCAACGAACCAGTGAGTTTTTCTCGCGCAAATCGAGAATGTAATATTTATTGATAAAAGGCGGCACCACTAACACAGGGGTGGCATGGACGTTTTCGGTGACTGGGCGGTATTGAATAAGCTCAAACAGGTCATTTTTATACACCACGTCTCCTGGGGTGTTAGCAACGTCATCGCCAACGCGGAAAGCGTTATTATTGGTCATGCGTACTTTTAGGATGTCGGCGCTTGACTCCATGTCTTGCTTTAACTGCTCCATGCCACGCAGCAAGTTCTCACCTTTTGATTCCAGCGTCATTTTTAACAACTCTGGGTTGGTCGCGATGTAGTTGCTGGGGGCCATGGCATTAATGGCTTGGCGAGAGAAAAAAGAGAGACGCTCACGGGTTTTATCATCGAGTCCTTCGATGGCCTCAATGGTTTCCATGTAGGTACGTCCAAATAACAGATACGATTGCTTGATAAAGTTATAGAGGACATCTTCTTGCCACGCCTTGTCCTTGAAACGTTTATCGTCGCTACCTTCGCTGATCACTTCGTCCGTGTTATCACGGGCGAGCATGGCGTTCTGCCAGATTTGCATTTGTTGTTCCCACCACTGCATCTGTACTTGTAGAAGTGCAGCGGGTTGTTGAGCCGCGCCTTCCAGCAATTGAGCAGTGTCTTGCAGGCTGACTTCCTGCATGGCTTGATTAAACGGTGTGTCTACGGCTGCCTTGCCCTGCTCAAGATCCTGCCACCATTGCTGGTTTTGTTCTTGCAGCCTGGCAAGGTAGTCCGAAAAGAAGTGATGAAACATAATGTTGCCCTCTTGATCGGAAAAGCACTATAAATGCCTGCTACGGTGAGTAGCAGGCGATAGTGCAGTAACCCTGCCTTTATGCTGGGGTGCCGGCTTTCATGTTTTCAGCCGTGATTTTGTCGATATCTTCTTTGAACTCTTTAGCGATGTTTTGCAGTTTGGTGCTGTCATCCATCATTTGCTGAGACAGTTTGGTCAATGCTGCCAGTTGCTGGCTGCTAAATGATGTCATGCTGGTGACATCTTTGACTTCGCTGGCTGCTTTCATCTGCTCAAGACCGAGCGAGCTGTATGTGCGCATCGCATTCATTTGCAGTTCGGTGAGTGTTTCGACGTTTTTGGCTACCAGCTTGTTAAAATTAACGTAGGGAGCCAGGGCTTTTTCAGATTGCTCAGAAAACGCTTTAAACATATCTGTGTACATGGTGTATCTCCTGATAGTGTTGTTCTGGGGATTTACCCCAAGGTCGCAAGTGTCCGTTTATGCTTGTGTACGCTTAATTACTAAAGCCGTACCCATACCGCCGCCAATACACAAAGAAGCAACGCCATAGGTTTCGCCTCTTCGCGCAAGCTCGTGTAGCAAGGTCACAACAATTCGGTTGCCGGATGCACCAAGCGGGTGGCCAAGTGCAATTGCTCCGCCATTGACGTTAGCACGTGCCAAGATGGCATCGGGCGTCGTCTTGTGGTGCTCTGCTAGTTGGTGAACCACCCCGAGTGCTTGCGCAGCAAATGCCTCGTTGAGTTCAAACAAATCAATGTTATCGAGAGTGAGATTGGCTTTATCGAGTGCGGTGTTCACCGCACCTACTGGGCCTAACCCCATGACGCTAGGATCAACCCCGTGCTGTGAATAGGCACTTACTTCTGCTAATGGGGTGAGCCCATGTTTATTGACTGCCGATTCGGAGGCTAAGATCACCGCACTGGCACCATCGTTGATGCCTGATGCATTCCCCGCGGTCACCGAGCCTTCTTTATCAAAGGCGGGACGTAATTTTCCCAGCCCCTCAAGGGTTACGTCTTCTTTAGGATACTCATCGGTGTCAAAGGTAATGGTCTGCTTACGCTGCTTAATCTCAATGGGAGTGATCTCGCTTTTAAAGCGACCGGCTTCTATCGCTGCAACCGCTTTTTGCTGGCTGTGTAGGGCAAACTGATCTTGTTGCTCGCGAGTGATATCCATTTTTTTAGCAACGTTTTCTGCGGTGACGCCCATATGATATTGGTTATACACATCGGTGAGACCGTCATTGATGAGCAAGTCTTTCATCGCAAAGTTGCCCATCTTTTGCCCTGTTCGTAAGTTCCCGGCCGTTGCAAACGGAATCTGTGACATGTTTTCTACGCCAGCAGCGACCACAAGTTGTGCATCACCAGCGCGAATATGAGTAACAGCATCCATAATGCTTTTCATCCCACTGCCGCAGACCATATTGATAGAGTATGCGGGAACATGAGTAGGGATATCGGCATAGATAGCTGCTTGACGACCTATTCCCATTCCTTGTCCGGCGCTGACTACATTGCCAACAATCACTTCGTCGATAGCCTCACCAGTTAATCGACCTTCAGCTAATGCGCCTTTGATAGCATAGGCAGCCAATTGGCCGGTAGGGATATCTTTGAGCGTGCCTGAAAAAGCACCGATGGCGGTGCGTTTTGCCGCCACAATAAAAATGCGTTCCATCAATCTATCCTTGATTTATTGCATGTACAGGCCGCCGTTGACCGACAGCGTTTCACCCGTAATGTATGCGCCTGCCTCGCTTGCGAGGTAAGCCACGGAAGCCGCAATTTCTTCTGGCTTTGCCAAGCGTTTCATCGGGATTTGATTGGTAATCGACTCAAGTACGTCTTCGCGCATGGCCGTTACCATGGGCGTCGCGGTATACCCTGGCGCAACCACATTCACGGTGACGCCTGCGCGGGCTCCTTCGGCAGCTAACGATTTGCTAAAGCCCATCATCCCTGCTTTCGCTGCGGCATAATTTGCTTGGCCAAACTGGCCTTTTTGACCATTTACAGACGAGATATTAATGATACGTCCACCTCCCTTTTCGCACATGGCAGCGAACAAAGGTTGAGTGACGTTAAAGAGGCTATTGAGGTTGGTGTTGATGACGTCGTGCCATTTATCGGCATCCATCTTTTTGAATACACTGTCACGCGTGATCCCGGCGTTATTTACCAAGATATCGATTGTGCCTTCTTCTTCAAGCAGTTTAGCAAGACGTGTAGCGCATTGTTCTGTATCGGTAACATCAAGTTCGAATAGGCGCACTTGATCTTGTTTGAACCCTTTTTCTTCAAACCAGTCTTGTGCGCACTGACCACCGCCCGTGAAGTGTGTTGCAATGACGCGATAATTATCATCAACTAACTTTTCGGTGATCGCTGATCCAATGCCGCCTTTTGCGCCAGTTACTAATGCCAGTTTCTTCATCTATGACTCCATTCACTACAACAAGCAAATATAACGAGATGCCTGAAGCCGCATCTGGAACCACTTTAAACCAGAATTACAGTCATCCTTTCTTGTCTCATAACGGCAGCAAGAGTTATGCCAATAGTTAATAATCATGCTGCCGATATTATTAGGCAGTCTAACTTGTTGGTGTGACCCTTTTATGACTGCCTGCTTCTAAGCTAACGAATCTAGCCAAATACGCAAAGTATAAAAGCCTCGGATTACACATTCGCGATCTCGGTCAATTTTGATAGGTAATAATGCAATAATTTGTTAATAAGTTGTTATTTTTATGTGTTTTTATGTTTGTCTTTGTTTTCCGTTGGCGAGACTGAATGATCTGGAAGAAATCGATTGCACTCTTCTGTGCATTTCGATGGTGAATAGTCGGGTTGTCGGCATATGTGGGCAGTGGTGGCGCGATGTTTTAGGGGGGATAAGGTTAGAATGCCGTGACGATGAACCACGGCGTCCAACACAAATTAAGCGGTAAGGTGATGAACATATTGCACAATCGCATGCAAACCATTGGTGCGTGACTCACTTAAATGGTGCGATAATCCGGCTTGTTGGAAGACTTGATCTAAATCGAGAGCGTAAATGGCATCACTGTGTTGACCATGAACACAAGCGAGCACAACGGCTAATAGACCTTTAACGATTCTTGCATTTGAATCTGCAGCAAAGTAATGCCTTTCGTCATCCGAGTGATGTAAAAACCAAACATCACTTTCGCATCCACTGACAAGGCGCGCAGCATGCTTCTGTTCATCGGTAAACGTAGGCAAGCGTTTACCCCACACGATAAGCTGGCGGTATTTGTCCTCCCAGCTGATGTGTTGTGCAAGCATCTCGGTAACCATTTTTTGGTCGAGTTCACTGCCAAAGGGGTGAGTAGGTAAATCCATGGTAGATCCTGTTATGAAACGATTAAACACCGAGTAAATATAATGTTTTATCTAACGCTGTGAGGAAGCGTTGAATGTCTTCCTGATGATTATAGGCACCGAGTGATACACGTACGGTTCCCTCCACGCCCAGCGCTTTGATCAGCGGGTGCGCGCAGTGGTGCCCAGACCGTACTGCCACGTTTTGTTGGCTGAGCAGCTCAGCAATATCTGCGTGGTGTTCTCCTTCTACCACGAATGACACTATGGTGCTGTGTGGTTGGGGGCAGATTAGCTTGATGGCTGGGCGTTGTTTCAAGCCGTCGAGTAGCGCTTGGTAACAGTCACTAATATGGGTATCGATGGCTTGAGCGTCATATTGTTTTAGCCATTGAATGGCGGCAGCAAGGCCAATCGCCCCCGCTGTATTGGGCGTGCCTGCTTCAAAACGAGCGGGAATCGGTGCTAATGTGTGATCATCAAATGTGACGTCAGTAATCATTTTGCCACCACCGTGAAATGGCGCGAGAGTAGCCAATGCTTCTGGTTTTCCATAGAGCACGCCAATACCGGTTGGTCCATACAACTTATGTCCGGAAAACACATAGAAGTCAGCATTCAAGGTTTGCATACTGAGGGGCTCGTGAACGATCCCTTGTGCACCATCAATGATCACCGTTGCACCATGACGATGCGCGAGTGCGGTCATTGCTTCTATCGGGTGGCGTGTTCCGGTCACGTTACTGACATGACTTATCGCCACGATACGGGGGCGGGTCGTGAGTGCTTGTTGATAAGCCTCCATATCTAACTGGCCCGTGCTGACACAACAGGGGATCTTTACCAGTTGCGCGCCTGTACGCTGTGCGATCAGTTGCCAGGGAAGCAAATTAGCATGATGCTCCATTTCGCTGACGAGGATACGGTCGTTGGCGGTCAAAGTGTGGCTGAGGCTATAGGCAAGTAAGTTGATAGCTTCCGTTGCCCCTCGCGTCCAAATTATCTCACTAGGGTTTGCATCAATAAACGCCGCAACCTCACGTCGCGCTTGTTCAAACTGTGCAGTGGTGGATAACGAGGCTTGGTGTTGGCCGCGATGAACATTCGCAACCGGCGCCATGTAGCTTTGGCAAATGGCATCAATCACACACTGTGGTTTTTGTGCCGTAGCCGCACTGTCCAAATACACCCAGTCTGAGGCATTAAAAGCGGGAAACTGGGCACGCAATGCGTAGGGATCAAAACCGTCTGTCATAGTCATCGTCCAAAGTAAAATCTTGCCTATGATCGCCATCTCACTGGTGTAACTCAAGCGTGATACGTATTTAAGATAAAAAACGGACAAAAAAAAGCACTGAGCCAAGCTCAGTGCCAACAAATATGTAATGACAGACAATGTCAAAATACAGGAAGTTAAAAGTGGTAGATACGACTACCTGTCTAACCAGTGTTAGACAAATGCAAACACAACATCGCAACCACGGAAACAGTCTAAATAGAGAGACGTCACATGTGGATGCGGGATGCACTATAGGGTGTTGCTGGTATATCAGCAATCGACAATTTATAATGTCAACGATTAGAAAAATTAATGAATAGGGTGTCCGTTTATGGCAAGGCGTCTTCCTCCACTTAACGCGCTGCGCGTTTTTGAAGCAGCCGCACGACATTTGAGTTTTACTCGTGCAGCTGAAGAGCTCTTTGTGACTCAGGCGGCGGTGAGTCATCAAATCAAAGCGTTAGAAGAATTTTTGGGATTAAAGCTATTTCGTCGTCGTAACCGCTCGCTGTTGTTGACGGAAGAAGGTCAAAGCTATTTTCTTGATATTAAAGATATATTCTCTGAACTTTCTTATGCCACTGATAAAGTGTTAGAGCGAAGTGCCAAAGGAGCGCTGACCATTAGTTTGCCACCCAGTTTCGCGATTCAATGGTTAGTGCCGAGGCTCGCTGATTTTAATAAAGCGCATCCAGATATCGATGTTCGGATAAAAGCGGTTGATTTGGAGGATGGGTCATTAACCGATGATGTCGACGTAGCCATTTATTATGGCCGAGGCCATTGGACCGGTTTACGCTGTGACCTATTGTACCAAGAGTGCTTGTTGCCTGTTTGTTCTCCCATGTTGCTAGAGTCCGGCTATCCGCTCCAAGCGCCAGACGATCTCGTCCATCATGTTTTGTTGCATGATCGCTCACGCAAAGAATGGAAGGCGTTCGCAAAAGCCCATCAATTGAGTGAGGTGAACGTTGAGCACGGTCCTATTTTTAGTCATTCGTCGATGGTGCTTCAGGCAGCGGCCCACGGACAGGGCGTTGCATTAGGGAATAATGTGCTTTCCCAACCTGAACTGGCCTCTGGACGTTTGGTGCAACCTTTTGAGCAGGTGTTAAAAAGTGACAATGGTTTTTATCTGGTGAGTCAACAAAGAGACGCTGACACCGGGCGCATTACTGCGTTTCGAGAATGGATGCTAGCCACTGCAGCAAAAGAGCAAGCGAGTATGAATTTATGATAGATCTAGAATTTGATGGGCCTGATAGTGCCACTGATTGGGTGATTATTGCTCATGGTGCAGGCGCCGGCAAAGAGCATGAGTTTATGACAGATATCGCGACACGCATCGGGGTCGGTTGCCGTGTGGTGCGGTTTAATTTTCCCTATATGGAAAAGCGTCAGGAAGATGGCAAAAAGCGTCCGCCAGACCATGCACCTAAGCTACTTGCACACTTTGAAGCCGTGATTGATGCCATCGATAGTTTACGCCCAAAAGAAAGTCGTTTATGGCTTGCCGGTAAATCGATGGGAGGACGTATGGCCAGCCACCTTACCGGCCATTCATCAGTCAGCGGGGTGGTGTGCTTTGGCTTTCCTTTTCACCCTCCAGGCAAGCCTGAAAAATATAAAGGCGAGCATTTAGCGACCGTGACCAAACCGTTGCTCATTGTGCAAGGGGAGCGTGATACCTTTGGTCGGAAAGAAGAAGTGATGGGGTATTCATACTCATCAAGTATTGATATTGAGTTCGTTCCTGATGGCGATCATAGTTTCAAGCCGCGCAAAGCGTCAGGTTACACTGAGTCGGACAATCGGCAGTTTGCGGTCGACTGTCTACTGCGTTTTATTGAGCGCCAAGGAGCGAAAGCATGAAATTAAACCACTGGATCAGCCTAGCTGCTTTAGGCGCAGGACTGGCTGTCGGGCTAGGTGCCTTTGCAGCACATGGTTTGAAAATGGTTTTGTCCGATTATCAATTAGCTATTTTTAAAACCGGCGTTAACTATCAGATGTGGCATAGTTTAGCCTTGCTTGGACTGTGTGCACTTTCTTCACGGATCTCCACGCGGTTATTCAGCTGGGTCGCTTGGGCTTGGTTAGTTGGTATGATCGGCTTTAGCGGTAGCTTATACCTGCTTGCTCTCACGGAGATGCATTGGCTAGGACCGGTAACACCAGTTGGCGGCGTGAGCTTTTTAATCGGCTGGGGAGGGCTCGCTGTGGGCGCATGGCGTACAAACGTTTCTCTCTCTCATCCATCGCGTTAAAAGCGGCTATCTGCATTTCTTTCTTGTCGAGATGACAGATATAATGCGCAGCTTATTTTTATCATCACATAGCGTGATCCTATCGTCGAACCAGAGGGTGTTATGAACCAGGTTTTGCTTTACTGCCGTGCAGGATTTGAAAAAGACTGCGCCGCAGAAATCCAACAAAAAACCACCGAAATGGGCGTGTATGGGTTTCCGCGCGTGATAAATAACAGCGCGTATGTTGTGTTTGAGTGCTACCAAGAAGATGACGCTGAGCGCGTTGTGCGTGATTTATCGTTGGACTCGCTGATCTTTGCGCGCCAAATGATTGCTGTGACCGCCGCCTTGTCGAATCTTGACCCTGATGATCGTATCTCCCCGATTTTGGCGGTAGCGAGCGATCTGCCTAAAGGTGGCGATCTACGAGTGGAGACACCGGATAACGATGAGGCTAAAGCCTTATTGAAGTTTTGCCGTAAGTTTACCGTGCCACTACGCCAAGCCTTGCGCAAACAAGGCATCATGTTAGCCAAAGATAACCCCAAAAAACCGGTGATTCACTTATGCTTTACCGCACCGGGTACTTGCTTGGTGGGCTACTCGCTGACGACCAATAACTCACCTCATTATATGGGCCTACCACGGATGAAATTTCCGTCTGATGCGCCAAGCCGTTCGACATTAAAACTGGAAGAGGCCTTCCATCATTTTATACCCAAGGATGAGTGGGATACGCGTTTAGCGCCTGGCATGTGGGCGGTCGATTTAGGTGCATGCCCCGGGGGCTGGACCTATCAATTGGTTAAACGCTCGATGTTTGTCCATGCGGTGGATAATGGGGCTATGGCTGAAAGCCTGATGGAGACAGGACAAGTGTTTCATCATGCCGAAGATGGGTTTAAATTTGAGCCGACGCGCAAGAATGTGACCTGGTTAGTGTGCGACATGATTGAAAAACCATCGCGAGTGGCGCGGTTGATGGGAGAGTGGTTAATTGAAGGTTGGGCCCAAGAGGCTATTTTTAACTTGAAACTGCCGATGAGCCGACGTTATGAGCAGGTGTCAGAAAACTTGCAAACCCTAGGTGCATTTTTGGCTGACTACAATGTGCCGTATGAAATGCGCGCGAAACACCTTTATCACGATCGCGAAGAGATCACCGTGCACTTGCGCCGTGTGAAACGCCAGCAACGTGGCGGCTAACGTTCAAAGCGGATATCTTGCAGGTTAAAACCGAGTGGGATATCCGTTTTTAATTGGGCTACCTTTTTACAACGTTGGGCTAAATCCTGGTGCCCAGCGAGCTTTTTTTGCCATTTTTGTTCGACATCGCTTGCGGCGAAAATAGCCTCAAGCGTCTCGTACCGCTCAAGCAGCGTTGCTGCCGTTTTTGCACCAATACCGGGGACGCCGCTCACTTCGCTACTGCTGATCCCGGCCAGCCCCCAAAAATCGCACAGCTGTTCAGGACGCACACCAAACTGAGCATCAACAAACGCTAAATCGAGCCACCGGTGTTGGAAGTAATCACGAATGCTTAACGTGGGTTGTAATAGCTGGCAGTAGCCTTTATCGGTAGAAACAATCGTGACGTACTCATGACGCGCTGCCACTTTTAATGCCAAGGTAGCAATCATGTCGTCGGCTTCATCGCCTTGTGACAGTAACGCATCGACCCCTCGTTGCCAAAATGCTTCTTGGATCGTGTCTAAGCCTTGTTCTAGTGCCACAGGCATGGGCTTACGGTTTTGTTTATAGGTGGGAAGTATCTCGGCCCGCCAACCTCGATCAGGGCCAATATGATCAAACACGGCAACAATATGGCTAGGCTGGCTATGATTGATGATTTTATCCAAGGTTTTGATGCAAGATTGAGCAGTCGCATCGATCGATTCTTGATCCGGCTGGGCAGCGTGGACTCGGCGGATAAGATTCATCGCATCAATAATAACAACATGGAGCCTAGACATAATAAAAACCGGGTGTGCGTTTTATAAATGCCGCATTATACCCGGTTTTTGTTTAGGACGCAGGGCGTTAAAAGTCGTGCCTAAGTCTCGGAAACAATTTCATAGCAAGGCACATACGCAGTGCCAGGTAGCTTCATGCGTTGTTGTTCAACGAAACTTTGCAAAAGTTTATCCATTTTGGCCATCAAATACTTGTCGCCATCAATTTTAAATGGGCCATGGCGTTCAATATTACGCATCCCCTCATCTTTGACGTTACCTGCAACGATGCCTGAAAAAGCCTGGCGCAGCGAAGACGCGAGAAGCTCTGGGCGTTGATTCATGTGTAAGTTGAGGTTTGCCATATTTTCATGCGTGGGCGCGAAGGGATGCTGAAAGCCGGGCTCAATTTTTAATGACCAGTTATACGAGTAGGCGTCACCCGTTGCTTTGCGGTGCTCTTTGACGGCGGGCATGGCATTTTTCATCAAACGCGCGGCTTTGGCCGGATCATCAATCACAATTTCGTAGTATTGTGTGGCTTCTTCACCGAGTACATCACGAATAAAATTATCAATATCACGAAAATAGGCCTCGCTCTCTTTGGGCCCAGTGAGTACGATCGGCAGTGGCTGCGCGTGATTATCGGGGTGCATCATGATCCCGAGAATATAAAGTAACTCCTCGGCGGTACCGGCGCCACCAGGAAAAATAATGATACCGTGGGCGATACGAACAAACGCTTCTAAACGCTTCTCGATATCGGGCATGATCACTAATTCATTCACCATTGGATTGGGCGGCTCGGCGGCAATAATAGATGGCTCCGTCAGGCCGATAAAGCGGCTGTCATAAGTACGTTGTTTCGCATGACCGATGGCCGCGCCTTTCATAGGCCCTTCCATCGCACCTGGCCCGCAACCGGTGCAAATATCCAGCTCTCTCAGCCCTAACTCATGGCCCACTTCGCGGGTGTATTGGTATTCGATATCATTGATGGAGTGACCGCCCCAGCATACAACCAGGTTAGGATCGACATGGGGACGCAGTGCTTTGGCGTTGCGTAAGATACCGAATATTAAATTGGTAATATGTGGCGAGCTGTCTAGGTTTAGCGCCGGGCTGTGCTCGAGCTGCACATTGACATGAATGATATCTCTTAGCACAGAAAACATGTGCTCTTGAATGCCACGAATGATTTTACCATCGACGAAGGCATGCTCAGGCGGATTAACCAACTCGAGTTTGATCCCACGCTCTCGACGAAGCACTCGGATTTCGAAGTTTTCATGCTTTTCTAGCAGCGCTTTGGAGCTATCTGTATGACTACCAGAATTTAAAACAGCCAATGAGCAGTTTCGGTATAAACGGTATAAATCACTGCTGGCGCTGGTTTTTAAACGATCAACCTCAATTTGAGAAAGCAGATCCATCGTTCCTATGGGGCTAATGTGTGTGATCATAACGACAACCTCTTACGGACCGCCCCTCTTGAAAAGCCAAGTAGGGAAGATAGCACGGTGCTATAAAAATCAGTGTGTTAATTAAAAATACACACGCCAGCCACAATTGACCAGTAATAATTAACACCAAATAATTTGGTTGCGGCCACTGTTTTTGGCTTGATACAACGCTTGGTCTGCTCGTTCTAGAACGGGGGTTGGCGTATCTTGATCGCTAAAGAGGGTAGCACCAATCGATACGGTGATCGCGACGCGTTCGTTCTTGAATTTTAACGGCAGCTTGCGGATGGTATGGCTGATAGTGGCTAGGATTTCTGTGCGAGTATCATCGTTGGCATCGGGCAATAAGATCACAAACTCTTCACCACCAAACCGAGCTATAAAATCGGTGTCGCGCAAGCATTGATAAATTGTACGCGCGACGATTTTCAAGGCTTTATCACCGACTTCATACCCAAACTGTTGGTTAACTTGCTTGAAGTGATCAATGTCAATCACCGCGAGGCAAAACGGTCGTTGGTACTTCTTCCACAAACGGAACTCATGTTCGAGGCGATCATTGAGCGCGGCGCGATTGTAAACACGGGTCAGTGGATCCAGTAAACGCTTGCGTTCTTGGTCGCCAACATGACGGCGTTGATCCATCGTGTGTTCAGCCAGTGTACTCAGCTGGGTTTGATTGTGGCTCAGTTGCTCTTCGAGTGCGCGCTCTCGCGTTTTGAGGGCCTCGTTCTCTTTTGCTATGGCGTTCAGCGCGCCGAGTGTGCGTGTTAGTGCGGCCTCAGGATTGGACTCTGGCGTGCCTTTTAGGCCAAGTTCTTTTTCAATGTCAGTAATGGTGTGAGCTAGGCGCTGATCAACGCTTTGATGTGCCACCCGCAATTGTGTGGCGTGATCAAAAGCGCGCGTATTTTGCTGACTGATTGCAACCAGATCATCATTCACTTGGGAGAGAAACTGTTGTGATGCCTGACGCTCGGCTTGCGTAGCATCTAAAATAAGCCGAAGGGCGGACAGAGTGAGTGAGACGACAGTCGCTGGCGCGACATCGGTCAATAATTGGCGACGAATATCAAGCAACTGACTGCCAGCTTGACCATCAATATCGAGCTCGGTAATCAGGTTTTGTAGCTCATCTGCGACGCGACGAATTTGGTCTTTATCGAGCTCTATTTGCGCGTGTTGAGCGCGAGGGCGTGTGACTTGCAAGGTCACAGCCCGCTCGTAGAGCTGAAGTAGTCGGATCAAATGCTGCGTTCTTTCAGTATCACTGTTCGCCGATTTTGCTAGCAACTCGCGTAAATCTCGCTTGAGTTGAGCAGGCAGGCCGATAACACGTTGTAGCGTTTCACCACTGGTATGAAACTGCTCTTCGAGATGGGACTGTGCTTTTTTTTGTGTCATGTCTTGATGACTCACCATGCGTTCAATAACAGCTAAACGCGGAAGCAACGCGCTAACATCCTGCGCTGAGTATAATATGTCACGGAAGTCGGTTAGTTTTTGATCTACCGCGGTGTTTTTGCCTGTGCATGTCGCAATCAATCGCGATGCTAAGCGCTTGAGCGTATGGATCTCTCGACGCGACTTCAAAGCCAGCTCTCGATATGCTGAAGGCGCATGATGATGATCCGCCTGAGCGGTCTGTGCCGACAACGGTGATGGAGTTGACTTAGTCATTTGGTCGAAAAAACACCTAATTACATTCGCGATTCAGCATCACAGGTAGTGAGAATGCACCACCCATGGACGTTAGCTATACCGACTTATTGCTATCGTCATCAATAAAAGATGTTCGCTTTTTATCAGATTCGTGATCCTTCTGCCAGTCCATGAGGCCATTTGATGATGTTTTAACCTTTACTAGCCCAGACTCAATCCCTTTTAAACAGGCTTGGCGAAGGTTGGTATTGACGAAACTCGCCGCCGGCGCCGTATTAATCGCACTAAAGTGGACCCAATGACTTTCTTCACTTTGTTGAGCCAGTGCGCTTGCTTGATGTGTGGCGGTGAGCAAGATCTCTATCAGCTCCTGATCGTTGATCGAGGTATATGCGCGTGGCAAAAAGGGATACTCTGCTAAGCCAATGGCGACGTGTGGCGTTAAACGCGCTAGATGTTGAGGAGCAGCATCAATGGATGTGTGGTCATCAAGTAATTGGTCTGATGTGTCGACAGTAGCGTCCTTAGCGGGCGCTTCGTGGACGGTATTTTGGTATTGGGTGACAAAATCCTCTATCAATGTTTGTACAAATTGTGCGAGTGCTTCAGGTTTGGTGTTTTCGTCCCAGTTTGTCTCTATATAGATAAACAGGGTGTCAGCAAAATGGTACAGACGCCCAGATTGTGTCACACGTTCAGACAGATACTCACCGAGCTGGCGTTCTATGTCTTGAGCACGTTGGTAACCATGCAACAAAAACAATTCTTTGAGAAAAACCACGTCGAACATGGCGAAGCGTAGCCGATCACTGAGCGGTTGGTGAATCATGTCGTTGAGGTACCATTGCTCAAAATTGGCATTACTTTTTTCAAGCGAACGCGGCAATTTGGCATTAAGCATACGTAAGTTTCTCAGCCCAGTGCGAGGATGAGTGTAGAAGTCATCACGTAACTGCTCGAGTTCGGTTTGGCGTAACACTGCGGCGCGGTGGCGTAGATAGACAATGGCAATTAGGACACCCAGGCTGCCCAACAGAAAGTAATTGACTTTTTGTAGGTGCAACTGCTCTTGATGCGCCGTATCGAGCTGACGCTGTAATTCATCCATTTGTAACTGGCGTTCAACCACACGCTGCTGTTGCTTAAAGGTATCTGCTTGTTGCTGTTGCTTTGATTGAGCCTGTGTTGCTCGTAATTGCTCATATTCTCGCTGCATAGCGAGCGCAACTTGATATCGTTCCTGCGCCTCGAAAGCGTTTGATAATGCCTGATAGGCGTGGGTCATGGTGGTGATATCGTTTTCAGCCTCGGCGCGCTCAAGCGCGGTCTTGATTTCCTTTTCTGCTTGTTTGGGTTGCTCAAGCGCTAAATGTATTCGCCCTTGTAACAGCATGGCCTGAGTTGTCAGTGGCGAGTTTGGCAAACTCCCCACGAGTCGCAATGCATCCTGAATATAGCGATCACTGAGAGGAAAGTGTTTTAGCTCAAAGTAGGTGCGGGCGATGGCTAAGTGTATATCGGCGAGCGGTTGAGTTCGGCCAAGAGACTGCTCAACTTCGAGCGCATTAAAATAATGCACGAGTGCAAAATTATACCGAGATTGTTGCTCGTATAAGCTAGCTAATAAGCGCTGAGACGCTGAGAGTCGTCGGCTGAGTGAGAAGTGTTCGAAAAATGCCGCGGCTTGATTCGCATGCTCGAGTGCTTGCTCGAGTACACCTTGTTGAAAATAAAGTCGAGCAAGTTCCATATTGGCGTTCGCGATCAATGCGGTATATTCATTTTCACTGGCGATCCAAAAAGCGCTTAGCAGTTCAGTTAAGGCACTTTCGTGCTGTTCTTGTGCCAGTAAAAAACGTCCAAATGAGAGTTGAAACTCGACTTTGTCGCGAAGATCTTGTGGATCATTACTCAGCTGGCTGCGTGCATTTTCATACGCCACTAATGCCGATTCGTTATCTGATGTTTCAGCCAGTATGTTGGCGCGTAGTAAGGCACTACGAAAGCGAAGCTCTGGCCCATTGAGACTATTTTCCGGCAAGGCACTCATCGCCGTTTGTACTGCATCTAACTTTGCCAGTGCGCCTTGTTCATCATGGTCTAAGTGCCAAATAAGCGTCGCTTCAGTCAGAACGACTTGCACGTGAGTGTGTTTTAAATCGTACTCTTCAACGACCTGATACGCTTTTTGGAGCGCGGCTTTGGACTCAAGTGGCTGCTCCAAATGAGCATAAGCACGGGCGCTAATTAAATACGCATAAACCGTGTGCAACGGCGTCCGAATCGATCGATCGGTGTCATTGTTGACGTGTGAACGATTAGCCCCTGTCGTTAATCGTCGTTGGGCCAGGAATCGGTTGCTGATTTCTAAGGATTGGATAGGGGATGTATCCAATAATTTTTCGGCATCGGTCAAAACGGGCGAGGAGTGGATAGAAGCGAACGCCGCCATCGACGTCAACCAAAAAAGCAGGCCTACAAGTAGTGGGCTGATGCGCATGCGCCATCCTCTATGTATAAAAATGAAAGAAAGGCTGCCGATAAGCAGCCCCGTTTTGTTATTGTCGTGCTAACCGGTTATTTTCACTCGGGGTTTTGCCCATATTGGTACGATAGGGGTTTATGTCTAAACCGCCGCGGCGAGTATAGCGGGCATAGACGGTCAATTTTTCAGGCTGACAAAAGCGCATAATATCCATAAAAATGCGCTCAACGCACTGCTCGTGAAATTCGTTATGCTCGCGGAATGAAACCAGGTAACGAAGCAATTTCTCGCGGTTTATTTTCTTGCCCTTATAAGCAATTCTCACTGAGCCCCAATCGGGCTGGTGAGTGATTAAGCAATTAGATTTGAGCAAATGACTATGAAGGGTTTCGGACACAATGGCACCTTGCGCGGCGTCTTCTAGCCATTCAGGTTGGAAACGATAGTCATCAATACTGATATCTTGATGATCCAAGCACTCGCCTGATAGTCCCGCAATCACTTCCCCTTCTAGTTCACTGAGGGGCGATAAGGTGACGTCCACAGCTTCACCGGCACAAGCGGAAAGGTCGGTTTGTAGTGCATTCGCCACTTGCTGCCAGCTATCGAATCGGGTTTGGTTAAAACTATTGAGGTATAACTTGAACGATTTCGATTCCACTAGGTTTGGGCTGGATGCGGGTAATCGTACCTCGCCGATCGCAACTTGAGGTAAACCGTTCTTGTTTAACCAGGATAGTTCATAGAGCGTCCAGGTATCATAGCCAGTGAAAGGAAGCGACGCCTGATCGAGGCCGATAGCTTGGCGGTTTAATTCGCGCGGGACCGCACGCAGCTGTGACGGATCATATTCAGTTGGGTAATCAGTGTGTTGACCTAGCGATAGTTTGGCTAGGGCATCGGCATCTTGATAATTGCTCATACGGATCTGCTATTGATTCAAGTAGAATGGGTAAAGTTTACTGAATCTTGCTATAGGTTGCGAATGGAGAACACATTACATCGCGCCCTTTGGGCGCTAGCACAGAATTATGTTACCGCATGGCAGCATCAATATCAGAGTTTACCGTGCTCGGATGAGTATATCGGGCTCTCATCGCCTTGTATGGTCAGTGACAATGCGCATCAAGTACAGTGGCAGCCAGTTAAGCGTGAAACCGCCGCGGACTTTACCAATGTTGAGAAGGGAATATCGCTGCGTTTACACAGTGATATAAAAGATTTTTATAATGGCTTCTATTGCGCCGATTTACCGGTTCGGTTTGCGGGGGAGTCGATCTGTTTGGTGCAAGTTTGGAGCGATGACGATCTCGCACGCTTACAAGAAAATATTTTGGGGCATTTAATGATGCAACGTCAGCGTAAATTGACCCCGACTGTTTTCATTGCCACCACGGATGACGAAATGACGATCATTTCAATTGATAATATGAGCGGCGAAGTGGTGAAAGAAGGATTGAATACTGGCACTCGCGACGTGATAGCCAAAGATGCCGAAGCGTTTGTGACGGCGTTGGAGGTTGATGCTATATGATCCTGACAGAGCTGACGTTTGAGTGTTTCGATAACACCACAGTAGATGCCGTCGATCGTAAGCTTAATGGTTTAATGGACGCGCTGCGATATAACGGTCAGGTGCTTGGACGCGAATTTCCTATTCTCATGCAAGACGGGCAATTTCAGCTCCGTGTGGTGTGTCCAGATGAAGATGCGTTACAACCTAAGTATCATAGTCCTCAAGTCAAACGCGCGTTGCAACAATTGGCTGATGCGTGTTTGACCCAGCCAAAAGTACGCCTTTTGGGGCGCGATCTCAATTCGGAGCAAGCGGCGCCTAATGCGTCACCAAGTTGGCAAGTGTTGTACACAACCTTTGTGCACACGTGCTCACCGCTGCGCTGCGGGGATACGTTGCTACCTATCCCTTTATACCGTTTACCAGCCACCTTTAATGGTGACCATAAGTCGGTCGTCAAATGGCAAACGGAATGGCAGGCCTGTGATGAACTACAAATGGCGGGCGCCAGTGATGCCGAATTTGCTGGGCTTAACGAGATACAAAGCCCCCATACTCGGCTATTTCAACGGGGATGGGATTTGCGCGGTCGGATTGAATACCTAACGGGGATCCCGACTTATTACTATCAATATCGCGTCGGTGGCAAAGACAAGGACAGTGAGTTAACACGCCCTTGTCCGAAATGCGGCGCAGCGTGGCGATTAGATACGCCACTGCACGATATTTTCTTATTTAAGTGTGAGGCTTGCCGTTTGGTCTCAAACCTGTCTTGGGACTTTAAACTAACTTGATTGCTTGATTGCTTGATTGCTTGATTGTTGTATTACTGATTGTTCAACGTTGCTTCTAACCGGGCCAAACGCTCACTTAGCTGTATAATGTGTTGCTCAAGTTGATCGATCCGCTCAGCATCAGACAGGGTGATCTCGGGGGCTGACATGGCAGGCAGGGACTGATTTTTTTTGGCACTTTTGACGGCCTGAATGATCAGCGGCAATGGGACTTGTGTATCAAGTTGAGCTTTTATCTTTGCCACTGTCGCGCTTTGTCCTTTTGCGGCGAGCGCTTTTAACGCTCGCTCTAATGCTGCTTGATAGCTCATTTCATCTCCTTGGTTTAAAGTCAGCGGCAAGATTAGGGCTTTCTCAGTAATGCATCAAGCATATCAACTTGCTCAGCCCAGTCGGCATCCTCTTTTACGGCTTGCTCAATCAATGCCCGCTGCGCCGCGTTCCAAAAAGGAGCCTCCACCAGCGTTTGTCCGTCCACCAGACAGTGGCTGGATAAGAAGTGCTCAATCGCTGTGTGATCGCTGTCTAACCCGAGTTGCTCAAACAGATGTTGCAAATCATGCTGGAACGTTTCCATTGTCTCTCCTATCCTGTTGGTATGGGTCTATATTGACTATAGCAAGAATAAAAAGCGTAGACCTTTCCCCACCGTTGATGACTCAATCCTACCTTGTCGAGACAATTATCCCTTTTCTGTGTGCGATATCTCTTACACGCGCGTGGGATAAAAGCAGAATCGTATCAAGACAAACGACCTGACGATAGTTTATTTTTAATTTAAAACAGTGACTTACTGGATTGTAACTAGTTCGGACTAAAAAATGAGAGATTAAGCACGTGACAGTGACTTGTACCAAGCGTCTATTCGCGTAATCTTATGGGTGTCGGAAGGGAACTGACACAGGGAACAGGAATCACCAAGGACTTGGTACCTCAGGATGAGGCAGTACTTCAGGAAGAAGCGCTGGCAAGGATTGCAAAAAGGACAACGGACGGAGCCGTTCGCTGCAAGCAGGAAGCTTGTACGTCAGGAAGATTTAGGACAACCCAGGATGGGGGCTTAAGGATCACTTCAGGACGAAGTCATGGACACCTCCAGGATGGAGAGCTTATCGAAAATCGGAATTTCGGTTTGTCAGGATGACGAAAGGACACCTCCAAGACGGAGAGACATGGAACGACGCTGAAGGAATCGGCGACTGATCAAGGAATGATGCAGGGAGCACCTTTTCGTAGCAGGATAGCTGCAAGTAAAACTTTAGGGCGCGGCGCAAGCTGCGCCCTTTCCTTTTTGAGTGCTTTGGCCGACACTCGGTGGCCGACACTCGGTGACTCCCTGTCACGCATTAGCAAAAACACCCTCAGCGTGCGCATCATATTTATAATCTAGTACAGCTTATCACGATGCGCGACTATGTTTGTGCACCCAGGTCTCTGTACTCAGGTCTTTGCCCTAAGGTCTTTATACTAGGGAGGGCCTTTGCATTGACGATCTTCTCATCGATCAATCGGATTGCCCCGGCATCGTATGAACAGGCGTATCAATCGCTTTCAGCCTTAGTCCATAAAGCTGTGCTTGACCGGTGTAGTGATCATTACCCGTCGCTGAAAACTCAAACCAATAGTACGTTACCCATCGCCAACCAGCCTTCGTTTTGACCATGGTGTGGCGACCGCGCGCGATCGAGAGTAATTGCAACTCCATTCGTTGACAGTATTGACGAATATGCTGGTGAGCTTGCTCAGATTGCCGCCGCTGTTGCCAAAATAGCAAGGCAATGACGACAACTAGCAAGATGGTCAATAGATCAGTGATCATGCGATGTTTGTGTCACGGCCTGTTGCATCCGAGCCATGGCCTGCGCTAGGGCGGGTGATGTATGACCGTGGAGCCGCGTCAGTAGTGCACCGCGTAACGGTGGTAACATGACCAAATCCGTATAGATTTGCTGAAATAATGCTGCATCCTGGTGGTCTGCCAAGGCAATCAAAAAGCAGTCAAGCACGGATTCATTGGCTAAGCTACGCCAGCAGCGACCGGCAATAGCGACAAAAATTTCTCGGTGGTGGAGCTCTGGTCTTGCAAGCACCGCTTCTATCAGTTGGTGCTCGGTGTCTGAAGGCGCCCCAGCATGAGCACGAAGCAATGCACTGACCAAAAACAAGTCGACATCTTGGTTTTGGCACATTTGAGTAAACATCTCGCGTAAACTTTCCGCTAATTTCGCGTTAATTTCACAATGCTCCAAACAACCTAACAGCGCATATAGTGGTGTGCTAGGTATGTTATTCAGTGCTTTACGAACTCGAGTTGCATTATTTTGCTCCTGCATACGCACGCAGGTATCCGCTAGCCCCTGAAGTCCAACGCCTTGCCAGTTATCCCAGCCGAGCTCGCCATTGAGGTAATGCTGGGCATGGTCATAGTACTGGCTGGCAGGGTGACCCAGTTGATAGGTCAGTGAGGCGTGAAACATCGCCATCTTGTCGTCAGTTGGGGTAAAGGTATAAGGATTGTTGGCCAGTTTCTCGCGCTGTGCCTTGTTTGGCGTCGCGGTCAGGCTCTCGCCCATCGCCGCGCTGACATACTGAAGGAAATCCCCCATTGCGGTGTGATTTAATAACCCTCGCTCATCTAAAGGCATTTTTAAAAACCATACCCAAGGCGTGCCACCTTGTGGCCAAAAAGCCACGGCCATATGCGCTTGCTGACGTAATGGGTAAGGGTAAGGTTGTTGGTTGGCCTCGACGGCACGAAAAGATGCCTCTTCCAGGCGGCACACTCGACGGCCTAAATCATAGACACTGAATTGGCAACCTGCTTGATCAAATAGGGCGCTGAGGGCGTGAACCGTTTGCATGATATCCGCTCTTCGTTATCGCTTAATTAGCCGCGAGTATATCAGTTTTTATCCCTGCAATGCTCGCCTTGTTAATGTCGTCTTGAATCGGTTCGTGCTATGCTTCGCGCTTTATCGGTCGAGTAATGATGAGGTTGTCAATGACTCTTCGCCAACAATGTGAACAACTCCTTGATGAATTAGAGCAAGTGCTAAACGATCACGCGTTATGGCAGACGACGCCACCGTCAACTGAGCGGCTAGCCAGCACTGAACCGTTTGCTGTCGATACACTGGCGTGCCACGAATGGTTGCAATGGGTTTTTGTGCCTAAGATGCGAGCGCTTATCAAGACAGAGCAAGCTTTGCCACGTAACTTTGAAATCTCACCGTACGTGGAAGAAGCAATGAAAGAGCAGGCAGGCCATAGTGACGTGGTTGCTGTCGTTGTTCGAATTGATAACTTGTTTTCTGATCAATGACCGATACTTTGCTGAACATTTTATACCGTGACGAGCATTTAGTGGTGGTAAATAAACCGTCAGGGATGCTGGTCCACCGCTCTTGGTTAGACAAAGGGGAAACCCGATTTGTGATGCAAACCTTGAGAGATCAAATTGGCCAGCATGTCTATCCATTGCACCGACTGGACAAGCCGACGTCGGGCGTTTTGGTGTTTGCGTTATCCAGTGAAGTGGCCTCTAAGATGATGCCGCAGTTTGCTGAAGGGCAGGTCAAAAAAGCTTACCATGGCATTGTTCGAGGCTGGATTTCCCATGCTGGCCAGTTGGATTACCCGCTGGTGGAAGAACAAGACAAAATAGCGGATAAACACGCCAGCCAACCGGCGACAGCAAAAGCGGCGGTGACAGACTATCAGCCATTGGCGACAGTTGAGCTGCCGATCGCAACCGGACGCTATGCGACCAGTCGTTATAGCTTGGTAGCGATGCAACCTCATACTGGACGAAAGCATCAATTGCGGCGGCATATGCACCACTTAAGCCATCCGATCATTGGTGACACCACTCATGGAGACGGTCGCCACAATCGTGTGTTTAGAGAGCAATTTAATTGTCATCAGCTGCTATTGCACGCCAGTGAGATGACGCTAACGCACCCAGCTAGTGGCAAGACTGTTTTTATTCATGCGCCTTTGGATACAGTCTGGCAGCATGTTATTGAACAGTTAGGCTGGGAAGCGCCGGCGTCATCATACGATAACTAGACCTTGCTATGGGCGGTGTACTCGCATGCCGCCCTTACAGCTTTTCGAGTTCGGCCTCGATTTCTGCAATCTTACTGGCGACCACTTTTTCTAGGTGACGTAGGTCGGTAAGCACTTTTTGCTTCACGTCTTGCTCGGTATGCTCGTGTTGTACGATCTGGTCGAGCTCATCAATGACCAAAGAGAGGCTCCGGTTTATCTCTGTTACTTCTTTTGAGCGACCTGTACCGCTGTCGACGACCACATTTTTACGCTGCCGCGGATATTTAAATTTCATACTCCGCGCAAACAGATCGCCTTTTGGCTTACTAAAATAGATTTTGAGCGTATCGTAGCTTGCTTCTTGACGGAGCGAGTAGCGCTCTATTTTTTCAGGGTGTTCAACACCGATATTCTTTAACTGTTGATACATAGCCACCTCATGGTTAGACATCGTTATGGTTGCGCGTCTTACCCGCGCGATTCCCTGGTATTATTTGGCTTGCGAGAGGGCTTTCTCGAGCGCCGCTTTCAATTGTGCTTGGTGTTCAGAAGTGAGCGCTTGATTGTCGAGATCTGTGACGATAAAAAAGTCCTCTGCGCGCTCACCGATGGTGGTGATTTTAGCCGCGTGAACACTCACATTTTGCCGAGCAAAAACCGCACCGACGCGTGCCAATAGCCCTGGCGTATCGAGCGCGACTAATTCCATGAGTGTACGTCGCCCGTTTTTGGTGGGGAGAAACAATACCTGCGTTTTCACCGAAAAATGTTGTAACTTTTGCGGTGAGCGACGCTTGGGAATAGTGATCTTGCCGGTCTCGTTGAGTGCTTTCCCAACCCCGTCGATAATTCTAGGATGACGATCGATAGAAATCGCATCGTCGTTTTGATCGAGCACCATAAAGGTATCGAGTGCGTGGCCATCTTTGCTGGTCATGACTTGGGCATCATGGACACTGAGGTTTTTCTTATCTAGGGCGGCAACGACGCGTGCGAACAAGCTCGGCCTGTCTTGGCAGTAAACGAATATTTCTGTGCCGCCACGGGTCGCTTTTTTACTGACGAGCACCAGCGGCTTATCATCGGCGTGGTGGAGCAGATGTTCACTATGCCAAGCTATTTGCTTGTGGGTATGGCGAAGAAAATAATCCGCTTTAAAACGTTGCCATAATACTTCAATTTCTCGTGGACTGTGCCCCTGCTTGCGTAACATGGCAGCAGCGAGATGTTTGTTGTGCCGGATCCGTTCTCGGACATCCGGTGGGTTTTCTAGCCCACGTCGTAAGGCTTTTTGAGTGGAATAATAAAGCTCAGCAATTAAGGTACGCTTCCAACTATTCCACAAGTCTGGGTTAGTGGCATTAATGTCTGCCACGGTCAGGCAGAGAAGCAAATCGAGCCGCTCCTCGTCGCGGACCTCTTTGGCAAAGTCGGTGATGACATCGGGATCGTAAATATCGCGACGCTGGGCGGTGACAGACATCAGTAAGTGGTTACGTACCAGCCAACTGACAATGTTGGCTTCTGGCTTTGATAAACCGTGGTCAAGACAAAAATCATGGGATTCAATCGCGCCAATTTCACTGTGATCGCCTCCACGGCCTTTGCCTATATCATGAAAAATAGCCGCAACCAGCAACAGCTCTCTTCGTGCAAGACGCGGAAATACATCGCAACAAATGGGGTGGCGCTCACGATTAGCTTCATCGTCAAACAAACGCATATGTTTGAGCAAACGAATCGTGTGTTCATCAACCGTATAGACATGAAACAAATCAAACTGCATTTGTCCGACAATTTGACTCCACTGTGGGAGGTACGCAGACATGACACCGTGGCGGTGCATTAGTCCAAACGCTTTATGCAGAGCGTTTGGGTGGCGTATGAGTGCCATGAATTTTTCTCTTGCATCGTCTTGCTGACACAAAAAGTGGTTAAGTCGACGTCGAGCGGTACGCAGTTGGCGTAAAGTGGGGGCGGCGATGGCCTCGATCGAGGTGTCGTCGGCGATATGCAGCATCATATCTAAGATAGTCTCAGGGCGTGCTTGAAATAAAGCAGGTTTGCGTGCCTCAATAGTCCGTCCGCAGCGTTGGAAGTCATCACTTAATACGTCGACTTCTCCAGACCGACCATTATCGATGATCACCTGATCAAAGATTTGCAGCAGCATCTTGTTGAGCTCCCCCACGCGTCCGAGGGTGCGAAAGAAATCTTTCATCATGGTCTCGACCGCACGATTACCGTCGCCCCGGTAGCCGAGGAGTTCAGCCACTGAGGTTTGATGAGCGAAGGTCAGTCGGTTGTCGTAGCGGCGCAGCTCAAGATGAAGGGCAAAACGGATCCGCCACAGCACGTTTTGGCATTCGTTAAGTTCACGATACTCAGCATCAGTCAAAAAGCCAAAATCGCTCATTTCTCTTAAGCTGGTGGCACCAAAATGACGGCGCGCAATCCAAGATAGGGTATGAATATCGCGTAAGCTGCCAGGGCTGAGTTTTAAATCTGGCTCGAGTTTATAAGCGGTATCATGATAGCGGCGATGTCGGGCTTTTTGCTCGTCGACTTTCGCTTGATAAAAGCGTTCACTGGGCCAAAAGCTATCATGGTGCACACGGGCCTCGAGCGCCTCGAACAACTGTGAATCGCCACATAAAAGGCGCGACTCTTGTAAATTAGTCGCGACGGTAAGATCATCCAGCCCAACGTCAATACACTCTTCGACAGTCCGGACACTGTGGCCGACTTCCAATTTCAAGTCCCACAACAAAGTGAGTAGATCACTGAGGCTTTGCTGCTGATAAGCATTTAGCGGTGCTTGGCAAAGTAGGAGTAAATCAATATCAGACAGAGGGTGTAATTCACGCCGGCCATAGCCGCCCACCGCGACCAGTGCAAGAGGGCTTTGATCAAAACCAAAGTGATGCCATAACCTAGCCAGAAGGGCATCCATATAATCGGTACGCTGATAAACCAACTCGGCAACGGGAACATTGGCAAGGAAATCTTGCTTTTGCTGTTCAAGTAGCTGTTGGAACTGTGCCTTTAGCGTGATGGGGTCGAGTTGATCATCCCCCAAATGTTGTGGCGTAATTACCGTGTCTGTCATGGCGATCCTTTGCGCAAAAAAAAGCCGGAACGAAACCGGCTCTTATTTCTAGATTAGTGGTTGATGTAACGTGGGAGACTTTCTTCCTCTCGTAACGTTAACACCTCAACCCCTGTGTCGGTCACCAGCAGCGTGTGCTCCCATTGCGCCGACTTTTTACCATCGATGGTATAGACCGTCCAATCATCGTCCTCATCCAGTACGGTCCCATACTTCCCTGCGTTAATCATAGGCTCAATAGTAAAACACATGCCAGGTTTAAGAATGGTACGGTCGTTGTTTTTGTAGTGCACCACTTGTGGATCTTCATGGAAGCTCGCGCCAATACCATGCCCACAGTACTCTTTGACGATTGAGTAGCGTGTGTTGCTGCTCTTGATGAACTTTTGGATCGCTGTTCCTAAATCACCAACAGTCGCACCTGGTTTTACCTTTTTGATCGCGTGATACAGGCTTTCTTGCGTGACACGGCAAAGACGTTTGTCTTCGAGAGACACTTCCCCGACTAAAAACATCTTTGAGGTATCGCCATGGTAGCCATCTTTGATCACGGTGACATCAATATTGACGATGTCGCCTTCTTGGAGCACGTCTTCATCACAAGGTATACCATGACAAACGACATGATTGATTGATGTGCACATGGATTTAGGAAAACCGTGATAGTCCAATGTGGCAGGAATGGTGCCTTGTACGTCAGTCATATACTGGTGAGCGATGTCGTCTAGCTCACGGGTGGTGACCCCAGGCTTAACATGCTCGCCAAGCATCACGAGCACGTCAGCAGCGAGCCGACCGGCTACGCGCATTTTTTCAATTTCTTCTTCTGTTTTAATCGGGATTGTCATTTTGCTTTCTCTCTTTATTCGGGATGCTCAATGATAACGTTAAAACGAGAGCATGATTCAAGTCACGTTTTGTATCATTAAGCACAGCCACTGACGCCCTGCTACGCTTGTCTCAGCGGTGCAGGATTAGCAACTGTCTAATAGTGACTATATGGTACCAAGCCATGTCCATGGAAGAAACAGAAAGAGAAGCATTCCGCGCGGTCATCGTATAGGTTTAGGCGGATTGCGCGCGCAATTTAACTGGATTTTACCCATGTGTTTGTGATATAAAGCGCGCCGAAAACCGTCATTATGATCAATCTAGCCATGCTAGGTCTAGCCGAGCTAGGTTTCAGTTTGATGGGGTTCAATTATCATTTTTATTCTTAAATCACACACATATCGACACATTGACCGGGGTGCCCACTAACGGGTCGGTAAATGGGATATGTGGAGGCCTAACCCCGAGAGGAATTTATCATGGCTACTGTTTCAATGCGCGACATGCTCAAGGCGGGTGTACACTTCGGTCACCAAACTCGTTTCTGGAACCCAAAAATGAAGCCATTCATTTTTGGTTCACGTAACAAAGTGCACATCATCAACCTTGAAAAAACCGTACCAATGTTCAACGAGTCATTGGCTGAACTGTCAAAAATCGGTGAGCGTAAAGGTAAAGTTCTGTTTGTTGGTACTAAGCGCGCAGCAAGCGAAGCGGTAAAAACGGCAGCAGAAAACTGCGAGCAGTTTTATGTAAGTAACCGTTGGTTGGGCGGCATGCTGACCAACTGGAAAACCGTTCGCACATCTATCAAACGTCTAAAAGATCTGGAAACTCAAGCGAGTGACGGTACGTTTGAAAAGCTGACCAAAAAAGAAGCGCTGATGTACACCCGTGAGATGGAAAAACTCGACAAATCACTGGGTGGTATCAAGAACATGAACGGCCTACCTGATGCAATGTTCGTTATCGATGCAGATCACGAGCACATTGCCATCAAAGAAGCGAATAATCTGGGCATCCCAGTCTTTGCAGTGGTAGATACTAACTCTAACCCTGACGGCGTTGATCACGTAATTCCAGGTAACGATGACGCAATTCGCGCTATCCAACTGTACCTGAACGCAGCGTCTGACGCTTACAAAGAAGGCCGTAGCCAAGACATCGTCACGCAAGCAGAAGACGAGCTGGTTGAAGTCGCTGAGTAAGACGACAGCTCCTTGTGAGCGTTCTTAGCCATCAGCGTGTCATCTTTCATGCTGTAAGCTAAGTATGGTTAGCAGGGGCCGATATCGGGCCCCTGTTTTTTACCCAAAATAGTTTCGAATCGAGGATTGAACAATGGCAACTGTTACCGCTGCCCTGGTTAAAGAACTGCGCGAGCGCACTGGCGCTGGCATGATGGAATGTAAAAAAGCACTGGTTGAAGCGAACGCTGACATCGAAGTTGCAATCGAAAACATGCGTAAGAGCGGCGCGGCAAAAGCAGCGAAGAAAGCTGGCCGTGTTGCTGCTGAAGGTGTCATCCTAGTTAAAGAAAACGACGGCAAAGCTGCGATCGTTGAAATTAACTGTGAAACTGACTTTGTTGCTAAAGACGCGAATTTCGCTGCATTTGCTAACCAAGTGGCAGAAACAGCACTGGCTGAAGGCCTAGCAATCGACGCGCTGAAAGAAAAATTCGAACAGCAGCGTGCTGAGCTTGTTGCAAAAATCGGTGAAAACATGGATATCCGCCGTGTTTCATTCATCGAAGGCGAGAAAGTCGGTTCTTACCGTCACGGCGATCGCATCGGTGTGGTTGTTGCTGCGAAAGCTGACGAAGAAACCATCAAACACGTTGCTATGCACATTGCCGCGTCTAAGCCTGACTACGTGAATCCTGAAGATGTGCCTGCTGACGTTGTTGAAAAAGAGAAGAAAATTCAAGTTGATATCGCAATGGAATCAGGCAAGCCAGCTGATATCGCAGAGAAAATGGTTGTTGGCCGTATGAAGAAATTCACCGGTGAAATTTCTCTGACAGGTCAAGCATTCGTGATGGATCCAGCACAAACTGTGGGTCAAATGCTGAAAGAAAAAGGTGCCGAAGTGACTAACTTCATCCGTTTTGAAGTGGGCGAAGGCATCGAGAAAGAAGAAGTAGACTTTGCTGCAGAAGTTGCTGCTGTACAACAAAGCTAATTCTTGCTGACTCAGACCGCGGTGCTCGCCGCGGTCTTCCATAACCTTCTTCCCTAATTAGTGCCTAATAGAAAGGTAGTGAAATGACTACAAATCCTAAGCCTGCATATCAACGAATTTTACTTAAACTGAGCGGTGAAGCCCTGCAGGGCAAAGATGGATTCGGTATCGATCCCACCGTGCTTGATCGTATGGCGCAAGAAATAAAAGAACTGGTCGAGCTGGGTGTTCAGGTAGGATTGGTCATCGGTGGCGGGAATTTATTCCGTGGTGCGGGTCTTGCTGAGGCGGGAATGAACCGTGTTGTGGGCGATCACATGGGTATGTTAGCCACCGTGATGAACGGTTTGGCGATGCGTGACGCACTTCATCGTGCCTATGTGAACGCACGAGTGATGTCAGCGATTCCTCTAAACGGTGTATGTGACAGCTATAACTGGGCGGAAGCCATCAGCCAACTTCGTAATGGTCGGGTGGTGATTTTCTCTGCTGGGACCGGTAACCCTTTCTTTACTACCGACTCGGCTGCCTGTTTACGCGGTATTGAAATTGAATCCGATGTGGTGATTAAAGCGACCAAAGTCGACGGTGTATACAGTGATGATCCAACCAAAAACCCAGATGCAACACTTTATGACTCGCTGACATATCAAGATGTGTTAGAAAAAGAGTTGAAAGTGATGGATTTGGCCGCATTTACACTTGCACGCGACCATAAACTGCCTCTTCGTGTATTTAACATGAATAAGCCAGGTGCGTTACGCCGTGTCGTGATGGGTGAAGCAGAAGGCACCTTGATCACTAACAGCTAAGCCAATATTGGTGGCATAATCTTACAAATTAATTCAATCGCAAGGATATTCCCGTGATTAATGACATAAAAGACGACGCCAAAGCGCGTATGGAAAAAAGTGTAGAAGCGCTTAAGCACACGTTAGGTAAACTGCGCACTGGGCGTGCACATCCAAGCTTACTAGAAGGCCTTACCGTTGAGTATTACGGCGCGCAAACGCCTTTAAACCAACTTGCGTCTATTGTTGCTGAAGATTCGCGTACCTTGGCGATTAGCGTGTATGACAAGCAAGTAACCCAAGCGGTTGAAAAGGCGATCATGACCTCTGATCTAGGCTTGAACCCAGCCTCAGCAGGTACCGTGATCCGTGTGCCTTTGCCACCACTGACCGAAGATCGCCGTAAAGACATGGTGAAAGTTGTTCGTTCTGAAGGTGAAAATGCGCGTGTTGCAGTACGTAATATCCGTCGTGATGCCAATAGTGATCTCAAAGCACTATTAAAAGACAAAGAAATTTCAGAAGACGACGAGCACCGTGCGCAAGATGACATTCAAAAGTTGACTGATGAAGCGGTTAAGAATGTTGATGCACTTCTTGATGCAAAAGAAAAAGAGTTGATGGAAGTCTAAATCTCATTAGACTTTACCGCCAATGCTAAAGCGCTGTGCGTGCAGTACAGCGCTTTTTATTTGCCAAGGAGAAACATGAGTTCCCAGTCTCTTGATGCGCAGCTCGAATCTGCCGCTTTACCGCAACACATCGCCATTATCATGGATGGCAATGGACGCTGGGCCAAGGCTCGCGGAAAAGCCCGTGTGTTCGGGCATAAAGCGGGCGTCAAAGCGGTACGTAAGACCGTCAAGGCGGCGTCTGAGCTTGGTGTGAAAGCGCTAACTTTATTTGCGTTTAGTAGTGAAAACTGGCGTCGTCCAGAAGACGAAGTCAGCGTATTGATGGAGCTATTTATCAATGTGCTATCGCGTGAAGCTAAACGGCTCGACAGCCATGGTGTGCAATTACGCATTATTGGTGACACCTCTCGATTCAGCCCTTCTTTGCAAACGAAAATTGCCGAAGCTCAAGCGTTAACGGCAAATAATGACCGTTTGGTACTCAATATTGCGGCGAATTACGGTGGGCAATGGGATATTACCCAGGCAACACGTCGTGTCGCTGAACAGGTTGTCGCCGGTCACTTACAACCCAATGATATTGGGGAGCAGGATATTGCGCGTCATTTAATGTTAGCAGATTTACCGGATGTCGATTTAATGATCCGCACCAGCGGCGAATGCCGCATCAGTAACTTTATTTTATGGCAAGCTGCCTATGCAGAGTTATGTTTTACCGAGCAATATTGGCCTGATTTCAACGAACAAAGTTTGTATGATGCCGTGGCTTGGTATGTCAATCGTGAACGACGTTTTGGCTGCACCGGCGAGCAAATTAAAGCCATGATAACAACGGATAAGTAACCACGAGGAATCAGTTTGCTCAAACAACGTGTTTTAACCGCGGCCTTGTTAGTCCCGTTAGTGGTCGCTGGAGTCTTTTACTTACCGTTTCCTGCATTTGTTGCAGCGATAGCGGCTGTCACTTTAATTGGACTTTGGGAATGGACGCAGTTTGTCTCGGCGTCTTCGCGTCTTTTTACCTTTATTATCCCTGCTGCAGCGCTGGCGCTTTCGCTCTTTAGTATTCCTTTTAGTGCCATGGCGCTTGGGCATGTCACACTGCCACCTTTCGCACTGGCGGCAACCGGCGCGGCTTGGTGGCTATTCGCAACCGTGTTAGTGCTCTCATACCCTCGCTCAGGGGCGTATTGGACCCACAGCAAGTTACTACGCCTACTCTTTGGTCTCGTTACCCTGTTACCGTTTATGTGGAGTGTCTTGCTGTTACGTGCAACAGACTACCAGTTCTCCTCTTTTTATGGCGCCAAGTTAGTGCTGCTGGTTTTTGTCCTCGTATGGTGCGCAGATAGTGGTGCCTATTTTGCCGGGAAAAAGTTCGGTAAACATAAAATGGCCCCTGCGGTCAGCCCGAATAAAACCCTCGAAGGATTACTGGGTGGGCTCACTGCGGCAGTGGCAGTGACCTGGTTAGGGACGCATCTGTTAAACATCCATTTCGCCAATGTTGGCGTGTTCTTGGCTGTCACTGTGGTGACCGCCTTGGCGTCCGTGTTGGGTGACTTAGCGGAGAGTATGTTTAAACGCGTCGCTGGGGTGAAAGACAGTGGTAATTTGCTTCCAGGTCATGGGGGCATTCTTGATCGCATTGATAGCTTAACGGCAGCGTTCCCAGTGTTTACCGTGTTGTACTTCGCATTTGCGAATTAAGTGAAACGAGTCTTCGACATGCAAAGAATCACCGTATTAGGCGCCACAGGTTCTATTGGCTCCAGTACCTTAAAAGTGGTTGCAGCCAACCCTGAAAAGTTTGAAGTCACGGCATTGGCTGCACATACCAATGTCGAGAAAATGATTGCGTTATGTGTCGATTGGCAACCTGCTTACGCCGCGATGGCCAATCGCGCGTCAGCGCAACAGTTGCGTCATGCGTTGCTTGAAAGAGGGATCGGTACCGAAGTACTCGCTGGCGAGGACAGTTTATGTCACCTTGCGGCATTACCTGAAGTGGATATGGTGATGGCGGCAGTTGTTGGCGCGGCCGGGCTGTCTTCAACAATGGCGGCGGTTAAAGCGGGCAAACGGGTGCTGCTTGCCAATAAAGAAGCCTTGGTAATGTCTGGGCAGTTTTTTATTGATGCTGTTTATCAATACGGCGCTGAGCTGCTGCCCATCGACAGTGAACACAATGCGATCTTTCAATGCTTGCCGCAATCCGTGCAGCAACAGCCTGGACGCTGTGATTTGCAATCGGCCGGCGTCAATAAAATTTTGCTAACAGGCTCGGGTGGACCATTTCGCTATCGTGACCCACAAAGCTTAGCGACCGTCAGTGTTGAAGAGGCCATCGCACATCCTAATTGGTCGATGGGGCCAAAAATCTCGGTCGATTCAGCAACCATGATGAATAAAGGTTTGGAATACATTGAGGCGCGATGGTTATTCAACGCCCAGCCTCATCAACTGGACGTGGTGATCCACCCGCAGTCAGTGATCCACTCCATGGTACAGATGTGTGATGGCTCGGTGCTCGCGCAATTGGGTACGCCCGATATGTGTACGCCGATTGCTCATGCAATGGGATATCCTGATCGCGTTCAAGCGTCGGTAGCGCCTCTTGATTTCACTCAAATTGGCGAATTTACTTTTATGGCACCGGATGCGTGTCGTTATCCTTGTCTTTCGCTCGCGATCGCAGCCTGTAAGCAGGGGCAAGCAGCAACCACCACGCTCAATGCCGCCAATGAGCAAGCTGTCGCCGCGTTTCTTGCCGGAAAGATCAGCTTTATGGATATTGCTCGCATCAATGAGCAGGTATTGACCCAATCATCGCTTCCCACGCCAACAAGCTTGGATTGCTTATTTGAGCTGGATAGAATAGCTCGCATGGCTGCCAATGAGCAGATTACTAAGGTGACAAAATGAGCGATTTTCTTTGGAACGCGGCGGCGTTTATTGTCGCGCTTGGCATACTGGTTGCAATTCACGAATACGGTCACTTTTGGGTCGCTCGTCGCTGTGGTGTAAAGGTTGAGCGTTTTTCAATTGGTTTTGGTCGCGCATTATGGCGCTGGTACGGCAAAGACAATACCGAATACGTGATTGCTGCGATCCCGCTCGGTGGCTACGTCAAAATGTTGGATGAGCGTATTGAGGCTGTTCCTGACGCAGACAAGCACCGCGCATTTAACAACCAACCCCTATGGCAACGTAGCGCCATTGTCGCCGCCGGCCCTATCGCTAACTTTATCTTTGCCGCCTTTGCGTATTGGCTGGTGATGATGATCGGTGTTCCTGCTGTCAAACCTGTGATCGGCGAAATATCCCCCAATTCGATTGCTGCTGAAGCCGGAATCGAATCAGGAATGGAACTAACCCAAGTTTCCGGCGTCGAAACCGCTGATTGGCAAGCGGTTAATTTTGCGTTGATCGGGCATATTGGTGATGAGAGCATGACCCTCACTGCGAAACAGAGTCCGGCGCAAACTTATCAACGCGATTACACCCTAGATCTTACGCAATGGCAGTTTGATCCAGAAAAACAATCGCCTTTGACGACGCTTGGCATCACGCCTTATCGACCCGCGATCACATTGTCGGTCGCACAAGTGGTTGAACAGAGCGCGGCAGCGCAAGCTGGACTCGAGCAAGGTGATAAGATCGTTGCCGTGGATGACACTGAGTTGGCATCATGGCAAGCGCTCGTTGCGGTGATCAAACGAAGTCCCAATCAAAGTTTGTCGCTGACAATCGTCCGCGATGGGGAAACGCAAAATTTGACACTCACCCCGGATGCGCGTGACGTTGAAGGTCAAATGACAGGGTATGCGGGGATTGCTCCTCAAATGGCAGCATGGCCTGAATCATACCGTTTCACGCAACAATATGGGCCGTTAGCGGCGATACCAGAAGCGGTCAATAAAACGGGCCAAGTGATCAGCATGACCGTCAATATGATAAAAAAACTGATCACCGGTGATGTGGGTGTGAACAACTTAAGTGGTCCTATATCGATCGCGAAAGGCGCGGGCATGACAGCAGAGATCGGATTGATCTCATTTTTAGGGTTCATGGCACTGATCAGTGTGAACCTAGGCATTATCAATTTACTTCCTCTGCCCGTATTAGATGGCGGCCATTTGCTGTTCTTTGGGATTGAGGCTGTGACACGAAAACCGGTTTCCGAGCGTGTACAGGACTTTGGGTATCGTATCGGCGCTGCCGTGTTGATGATGGTGATGGCAGTGGCATTGTTTAACGACTTCGCCCGACTTTAAACGGTTAGTATTCAAGGATAAGTCAGATAGCACATGGCGATGAAAAAACTATTAATAGCGTCTCTTTTAGTAAGCAGCAGTATGGCGCATGCTGACACATTCGAGGTAAGCGATATCCGCTTTGAAGGCCTACAGCGCGTCAGCTTAGGGGCTGCATTGCTATCGATGCCGGTCCGTGTGGGTGACAACGTCGACGACGAGGATGTGGCAGATGTGATAAATGCACTGTTTGCCTCGGGTAATTTCGAGGATGTGCGCGTCTATCGCGATGATGAAACCTTGCTGGTTAAAGTCGTGGAGCGTCCTACTATTGCGAGCATTTCGTTCTCAGGCAATAAAGCAATTAAAAAAGAGCAGCTACAAGAAAACCTCACGTCTTCTGGGCTGCGTGTCGGTGAGGCGCTTGATCGGACAAAGCTTAGTAATATTGAGAAAGGCTTAGAAGACTTTTATTACAGTGTGGGTAAATACAGTGCGTCGGTAAAAGCCGTTGTTACGCCTTTGCCGCGAAATCGCGCGGATTTGAAGTTTGTATTTACTGAGGGCGTCTCGGCCAAGATTGAGCAGATCAATTTCGTGGGGAACGATGTCTTCAGTGATGAAGCATTACGCGATAGCTTCGATTTACGTGCCGATGTGCCGTGGTGGAATTTCTTAGCCAACGAAAAGTATCAAAAGCAGGTGCTTGCTGGCGATTTGGAAAAACTGCGTAATTTTTATCTCAATCGTGGGTATTTAAAGTTTCGCGTTGAATCGACCCAGGTGGCTATTTCGCCAGATAAAAAGGGTGTTTACATCACTCTGAATGTGAATGAAGGCAAGCCGTATGAGATTGCTGATGTCAACTTTCGTGGCGATCCGCAAAACGAAGACACTTACCGTTCATTGGTTAGCTTTACCCGTGGTGATACCTACAATGGCGATAAGGTGACCGCACTCGAAGAGGCCATTAAGCGCCATCTTGGTGAAACCGGCTTTGCTTACCCCAAAGTCAATACCATGCCGACTTTTGACGATGACAATCAACAAGTCTCACTGACCGTGAATGTCGAGCCGGGTAAGCGTATCTACGTGCGCAATATCCGCTTTTCCGGGAATACCACGTCTAAAGATGAAGTGTTACGCCGCGAAATGCGACAGCTGGAAGGAACCTGGCTAAACTCCAAAGCGGTCACTCGGGGGAAAGAGCGGTTGAGTCGTACCGGCTTTTTCCAAAACGTGGAAGTGGATACACAACGCGTGCCGGGAACGGACGATCAAGTCGATGTTAACTATAAAGTCAAAGAAGCCAACTCCGGTAGCATTAACTTTGGTGTCGGTTACGGTACCGAGTCTGGCGCCAGTTTACAGCTCGGTTTGCAGCAAGATAACTTTGCCGGTACCGGTAATCGCTTTGGCATTAATGCCATGGTCAATGATTACCGTAAAAACCTAACGTTGGAGTACCGAGACCCTTACTTTACCCTCGATGGTGTCAGTCTGGGTGGTAAGGTATTTTACAACGAGTTTGAAGCGCGTGATGCCAATATTGTGGAGTATACCAACGAGAGTTACGGGACAAGCCTGACGTGGGGCTTTTGGACCGATGAGTTGAATTCAGTCGATTTCTCGCTAGGGTATACCCACAACAAAATTGAAAATATTGGTAAATACTACCAAATCGATAAGTTTCTTGAACGCCATAATGATCACTTAACGAGCAATGGTGGACTCGAAGTTGATGATTTTGATATGTCTGTTTCATGGACGCGCAATAATCTCAACCGTGGCTACTTTCCAACCGCCGGTAATTATCAGCGAGCCTCTTATCGCATGACAGTGCCGGGGTCCGACGTTCAGTATTTTAAAATGCAGTACGATATTCGCCAGTATATGCCGCTGACACAAGAGCATGAATTTACGCTCCTAACGCGTGGTCGTCTCGCGTATGGTAACGGCTATGGTCAAACCAACGGCCAAGACCATATGCTGCCGTTTTATGAAAACTATTATGCCGGTGGCTTCTCATCTCTGCGTGGCTTCCGCTCGAACTCGGTAGGCCCTAAAGCTATTTATGAAGCAGATGGCTCTGAGCAGCCGGACGGGGACATTGAACAATCCGAAGGGTCTTACGGTTCAAGTGATGCGGTTGGTGGTAACGCCATGGCGCTTGCCAGTGTTGAGCTGATTGTACCGACGCCATTTGCTTCAGATGAAGCACGCGAGCAAATCCGTACCAGCGTCTTTATTGATGCCGCCTCTGTGTGGGACACTGAGTTTGATCGCCAAGAACTGGTCGATATGGGCTATCCCCCAGGTACAAAAGACTACTCAGATCCATCCAATATCAGTGCCGCTTACGGTGTGGCACTGCAGTGGATGTCACCGATGGCACCTTTGGTGTTTTCCATCGCAAAACCTATAACTAGCCAGCCTGGCGACGATGAAGAGTTCTTTACCTTCACGATCGGGCGCACATTCTGATGATCAGAAAGGAGACTATTGTGAAATCATTTTTGAAAGCAGCGGGACTGAGTGTCGCGGTATTGACCACGTCCATGTACGCATCAGCGGCTGATGCTGCACAGAAAGTGGGCTACGTATCAACCGGCGCTGTGATGTCGCAGCTGGCGCAAAAAAATAACCTCAATGAGAAATTGCGTGGTGAATTTAAAGATCGCGTCGCAGAGATTGAACGTTTGAAAGAAAAGCTCTCAAAAGGCGTAGAAAAACTTAAACGTAATGGTGAGTTGATGAGCGAAGACGAGCGCGTGAAGCTACAACGCGAGCTTCAGTCGATGGAATCTGACTATAAACTCAAAGTAAAAGCCTTGCAGGAAGATCAGCGCAAGCGCGGCGGCCAAGAAGAATCTAAGCTGGTGCAAAAGCTGAAAAAAGCCGTCGATAAAGTGGCAGAGCAAGAGGGCTATGACATCGTGATTGATGCCAATGCCGTTTTGTATGCGAACCCAAGTGATGATTTGTCTGAAAAAGTGATTAACGCAGTTAACTAACCGTCGAGGAGCCCATGGTTTCAATTACTCTCGCTGAATTAGCGGAAAAACTGGATGCACAGCTCCACGGAGACGGCGCTGTAACGATAACCTCGCTTGCAGGGATGAATTCAGCGGGAGAAGGGCAAATCACCTTCTTATCGAGTCCGAAATATCGGAAGGGTCTTGCACTGTGTCGTGCTAGCGCGGTGATGCTTAAAGAAGGCGATCTTGCCTATTGCCATGGCAATGCCTTGGTGGTGGCAGACCCCTATTTAGCCTACGCGAAGGTCGCACAAATTTTAGATACGACCCCTGCCTGCGCCACCGATATCGCGTCGTCAGCGGTCGTTGCAAATGATGCCATCCTAGGTGAAGGCGTCGCCATTGGTCCTAATGCGGTGATTGAATCTGGGGCGTTAATTGGTGACAACGTTCAAATTGGCGCAGGTTGCTTTATTGGTAAGGGCGCAAAACTCGGCGCGCGGACAAAACTGTGGGCCAATGTTAGCGTCTATCATCATGTCGTTATCGGTCAAGATTGTTTGGTTCAAGCAGGAACAGTGATCGGCGCAGATGGGTTTGGCTACGCCAATGACAAAGGCAAATGGATTAAAATCCCTCAGCTTGGCCGGGTTGTGATTGGTAACCGAGTCGAAATAGGTGCCTGTACCACTATCGACCGTGGGGCGTTGGATGATACCGAGATTGCTGATGGCGTGATTATCGACAATCAGTGCCAGATTGCGCATAATGTCTCGATTGGTGAGAACACGGCAATCGCGGGTGCAACGGTAATGGCAGGCAGCCTCAAAGTAGGTAAACACTGCATTATCGGTGGCGCCAGCGTGTTTAATGGCCATATGGAAATCACAGATAACGTGACCATCACAGGAATGGCGATGGTAATGCGGCCAATCACTGAGCCGGGCATGTATTCGTCCGGTATTCCGTTACAGCCCAACCGCGAGTGGCGGAAAACAGCCGCGCGTGTGCTCAAAATTGACGAGATGCACAAGCGACTTAAAGAGCTGGAACATCAGCTCGACAAACAAGATTAACGCCGAGAATAGCAGGCCCGCCTTAGTAACGCGGGCCGTTTTGCGTTAATGAAGTCAGTATTGGATTTGAACGGGAATACTACCTTGACTCGCGAAAAAAAAGTTCTATATATCAATGAAATCAAAGAGCTGTTACCACACCGCTATCCTTTTTTGTTGATTGATCGTGTTACCGATTTTGAAGAAGGGCAGTACCTTCACGCGATTAAAAATATTACGGTTAATGAGCCGCAGTTCACTGGGCATTTTCCGCAGTTGCCGGTGTTCCCAGGCGTACTGATCCTAGAGGCGATGGCGCAAGCGACAGGCTTGCTCGCATTTAAGACCTTCGGTAAGCCGAAAGACAACGAGCTATACTATTTTGCAAGCATTGATAATGCTAAATTCCGCCGCCCAGTCTCGCCAGGCGACCAACTGGTTCTCGAGGTAGAATTTATTAAAGAGCGCCGAGGTATTGCGGCCTTTACTGGCGTCGCAAAAGTCGATGGTGATGTTGTCTGCTCGGCTCAATTAAAGTGCGCAAGAAGAGAGATCTAATTGTGATCCACGAAACTGCCTATATCCATCCCGCTGCCGTTGTCGAAGACGGTGTAGTCTTGGGGGAAAACGTAAAAATTGGCGCCTTTTCTTATGTGGGGAAGGGTGTAGAGATCGGTGCAGGGACCGAAGTGATGACCCATGTGGTGATCAAAGGGCCTACGCGTATTGGTTGTGATAATAGAATCTATCAGTTCGCCTCCATTGGTGAAGCATGCCAAGATCTTAAATATGCTGGTGAGCCAACAACATTGGAAATTGGTGATCGCAATACCATTCGGGAAAGCGTGACCATGCACCGCGGCACGGTGCAAGATAAAGGCGAAACCAAAGTTGGCAGCGACAACCTGTTTATGATTAATGCCCACGTCGCCCATGATTGTGTGGTGGGGAATCATTGTATTTTTGCCAACAATGCGACCTTGGCAGGACACGTCCATGTCGATGACTATGCGATAGTGGGCGGGATGTCAGCTATTCACCAGTTCTGCGTCATTGGTAGTCATGCCATGCTCGGTGGCGGATCCATTGTGGTTCAAGACGTGCCACCGTATGTGATGGCTCAAGGCAATCACTGCGCACCGTTTGGGATCAATGTGGAGGGTCTCAAACGCCGTGGCTTCGACAAGTCCGCCATTCGGGCCATTCGTGCGGTGTATAAAAACATGTATCGCGCCGGTAAAACGTTAGAAGAAGTGAAAAAAGAGCTCGCGGCGCAAGCAGAAGACGAACCTGCATTGGCGTTGTTTGTTGACTTTTTTGCACGCTCAACGCGAGGCGTTATTCGTTAATGTTACCGAGTGAGCGTCCATTACGGGTTGGAATCGTCGCCGGAGAAATCTCCGGCGATGTTTTAGGTGAAGGCCTCATCAAGGCACTGCGCGCCCAGCACCCGAATATTGAATTTGTCGGCATTGGCGGCCCACGAATGATAGCGCAAGGCTGCCAGAGCCTGTTTGATATGGAAGAGCTGTCCGTGATGGGGCTGGTCGAGGTCTTGGGTCGACTGCCGCGTTTATTGAATGTGAAGGCCGCGCTGGTGAAGCACTTTACTGCTCATCCGCCTGATGTCTTTATTGGTATTGATGCGCCGGACTTTAACTTACGTCTTGAAGCATCATTAAAAAAAACCGGAATAAAAACCGTCCATTACGTCAGCCCGTCAGTGTGGGCGTGGCGGCAAAAGCGGATCTTTAAAATTGCGGCCGCCACGGATCTTGTCTTAGCGTTTCTGCCCTTTGAAAAAGCGTTTTACGATAAGTTCGACGTGCCGTGTGCCTTTGTCGGTCACACCATGGCGGATAGCATTCCGATGCAAGTGGATAAAATGGCGGCACAGCAAACCCTGGGGCTTGACCCTAATAAACGTTGGTTAGCGGTCCTTCCGGGAAGTCGCGGCAGTGAGATGGCGATGTTAGCCCCGCCGTTCATACAAGCCTGCCAACAGCTTGCGGCACGTTATCCGGAACTTGGCTTTGTGGTTGCTTTGGTTAACTCGGCACGTCGCGAACAGTTTGAGCAAGCTTGGCAGGCCATTGCCCCAGAGCTTTCGTTTACCTTGGTTGACGATACAGCGCGCCAGGTTATTAGTGCGGCCGATTCTGTGTTGCTGGCGTCGGGAACCGT
The DNA here is from genome assembly GCF_001996265.1 of Salinivibrio sp. MA440. Classification (NCBI taxonomy): domain Bacteria; kingdom Pseudomonadati; phylum Pseudomonadota; class Gammaproteobacteria; order Vibrionales; family Vibrionaceae; genus Salinivibrio; species Salinivibrio sp. MA440. The sequence goes on along the minus strand of NZ_MUFI01000007.1, from coordinate 16,770 downwards.
CGCGCTTGAATGCATGTTACTCAAGCGTCCTATGGTGGTGGGCTACCGCGTGAAACCACTGACAGCATGGCTGGCAAAGCGTTTGCTTAAGACCCAGTATGTCTCGTTGCCGAATATTTTAGCAGACGCGCCACTGGTGCCTGAACTGCTACAGGAAGACTGTCAGCCAGAGGCGTTAGCGAAGGCCGTTAGTGATCAGCTTGATAGCGATAATCAAGCACTGTTGTCCACCTTTACTGCGTTGCATCAAACCATTCGTCAAAATGCGGATGCCTCCGCCGCCAAGGCAGTATTAACACTATTGGGTCACCATGACTGAACAACCTTTTGTATACCCGGACGCCAACGTGATTGCTGGTGTTGATGAGGTCGGGCGAGGCCCGCTTGTCGGCGCGGTGGTGACAGCGGCGGTGATTTTAGATCCCAATCAGCCGATTGTTGGATTAACCGATTCAAAGAAATTGAGCGAGAAAAAGCGGCTTGCGCTGTATGATCAGATCAAGCAAAAAGCGCTTTCATGGTCTGTTGGACGTGCTGAGCCTGATGAAATTGATGCACTCAATATATTACACGCCACGATGCTAGCGATGCAGCGTGCGGTGAATGGGCTGTCGGTTACTCCAGATTATGCGCTGATTGACGGTAATCGCGTACCTGACTTACCGATGCCGGCGCAAGCCGTTGTGAAAGGTGACTTACGCGTGGCGGAAATCAGTGCCGCCTCAATTTTAGCCAAGGTCGATCGCGATCATGAAATGGCGTTGCTGGATGCCGCGTATCCAGGCTACGGATTTGCCCAACATAAAGGGTATCCGACCAAAGTTCATATGGCCGCTTTAGCTGAGCACGGTGCCTTACCGATGCATCGTAAGAGCTTTAAGCCGGTTAAACGCGCGCTCGGTATCGACTAGTGCGCGCTATTTATCTCAGCCAATCATAGTGAAGTAGCGAGTTTTATGTCTGAGCCACGTTTCGTCCACTTACGCATTCATAGTGATTACTCCATGGTTGATGGAGTGTCCAAAGTGCCGCCATTGGTAAAAAAAGTGGCGGAAATGGGCATGCCTGCGATGGCACTCACCGATTTCAGTAATTTATGTGGGTTGGTTAAGTTCTATAACACTGCGAACAATGTGGGTGTTAAGCCCATTATCGGGGCAGATTTTAATGTTCAGTCTGATGCGTTTGGCGATGAGTTATGTCAGCTAACCCTGCTTGCCACCAATAAAGTTGGGTACAAAAACCTGACATTACTGATCTCCAAAGCGTATTTGCGCGGCCATGTGCAGCATCGTCCTGTGATTGATCAACAATGGCTCGTTGACCATGCCGAAGGCCTAATTGTGCTATCTGGCGGCTGTCGTGGTGATTTGGGTCGTGCTTTACTGAAAGGCAACCAAGCGCTCGCCGAACAGTGCGCACACTTCTACCAGCGGTACTTTCCTAACGCTTACTATATGGAGTTGGTGCGGACCGGACGCCAAGATGAAGAGAGCTACCTCCATTTTGCGGTCGACTTTGCTGCCGAGCATGATTTACCTGTCGTGGCGACCAATGAAGTCTGTTTTCTCTCGCCCGATGAATTTGATGCTCACGAAATTCGCGTCGCGATTCATGATGGCTTTACGCTCGATGATCCGCGTCGGCCTAAACACTACAGTGCAGAGCAGTATTTACGCACTGAGCAAGAAATGTGTGAGCTGTTTGCGGATATTCCCGAAGCACTCACCAACAGTGTTGAAATAGCCAAACGCTGTAATGTGCCTGTTCGGCTAAACGAATACTTCTTACCGAACTTCCCGACCGAGGGAATGGACATTGATCAGTACCTGGTTAAACGCTCGCAAGAGGGGTTGGAAGAACGTCTCGCCTTTTTGTTTCCTGATGAAGCAGAAAGAGCACGTCGACGACCCGACTATGACGCACGCTTGGAGCGTGAGCTTGGCGTGATTAACCAAATGGGATTTCCCGGGTACTTTTTGATCGTCATGGAGTTTATCCAATGGTCAAAAGATAACGATATCCCCGTTGGTCCAGGGCGCGGTTCGGGCGCTGGCTCATTGGTTGCGTATGCCCTCAAAATCACCGACCTGGATCCGCTGCAATTTGATCTGCTTTTCGAGCGCTTCTTGAATCCCGAGCGTGTCTCGATGCCGGATTTCGATGTCGATTTCTGTATGGATAAACGCGATCTGGTGATCGACCATGTCGCCGAAATGTACGGACGTGATGCGGTATCTCAGATCATTACCTTTGGTACCATGGCGGCCAAGGCGGTTATTCGCGATGTAGGTCGGGTGTTGGGACACCCTTACGGCTTTGTTGATCGCATTTCTAAACTTGTGCCTCCTGATCCAGGGATGACTCTTGAGAAAGCCTTTGACGCAGAGCCCCAGCTGGTCGAAGTCTATAACAATGATGAAGAAGTCAAAGCGCTGATCGACATGGCGCGGAAGCTGGAAGGGGTCACACGTAACGCGGGTAAGCATGCGGGCGGGGTAGTGATTTCGCCCACGACGATTACCGATTTCTCGCCACTCTATTGTGATAGCGAGGGACACCACCCTGTTACCCAGTTCGATAAAAATGATGTTGAAACCGCAGGCTTGGTGAAGTTTGATTTCCTGGGCCTGCGAACCCTGACGATCATCGACTGGGCGTTGGGCATGATCAATCCTCGCTTGAAAGCCAAAGGGCTGGATCCGATTGATATTACCGCGATCCCGATGACCGATCAGGCATCCTTTGCGATGTTGCGTAAAGCCGAGACGACCGCGGTTTTCCAGCTGGAATCACGTGGCATGAAAGAGCTGATCAAGCGTCTTCAGCCCGATAGTTTTGAGGACATGATCGCTTTGGTGGCGTTGTTCCGGCCGGGCCCGTTGCAATCAGGGATGGTCGATAACTTTATTGACCGTAAGCATGGCCGAGAGCAGGTTTCTTATCCCGATGAGAAGTGGCAACATCCGTCACTGCAAGAAACGCTTGAGCCGACTTATGGCATCATTCTCTATCAAGAGCAGGTGATGCAGATTGCGCAAACGCTAGCGGGGTATACTCTGGGCGGTGCAGACTTGCTGCGTCGTGCCATGGGTAAGAAAAAGCCCGAAGAAATGGCCAAGCAGCGTGCAATCTTTGAGAAAGGGGCGATCGCCAACGACATTGATGGCGAGCTGGCGATGCGCATCTTCGACTTAGTAGAAAAGTTCGCCGGTTACGGCTTTAACAAATCGCATTCAGCGGCATATGCGCTAGTTTCTTATCAAACGCTGTGGCTAAAAGCGCACTATCCCGCTGAGTTTATGGCGGCGGTGATGACCGCTGATATGGATAACACCGATAAAGTCGTGGGGCTGGTTGAAGAGTGTCGCCGCATGAAGCTGACGGTGTTACCGCCCGATGTGAATGCGGGTCTGCATCATTTTACCGTGAATGACGAAGGTGAGATTGTCTACGGTATTGGGGCGATTAAAGGGGTTGGCGAAGGCCCTATTGATACAATTGTCGCCGCTCGCGAGCAAGACGGTTATTTCCGAGACTTGTTTGATTTTTGTGCTCGAATTGATACTAAAAAAGTCAACAAACGTGTGATTGAACGGCTGATCCGCGCCGGTGCTATGGATAAACTGGGGCCACATCGTGCTGCGATGATGGCGTCTGTCGATGAAGCGATTCGCGCCGCGAGCCAACACCATCAAGCTGAAGCATATGGGCAAACCGATATGTTCGGGGTATTAACGGATGCCCCTGAAGAAGTTGAGCACGCCTACGCGCATGCGGCCCCTTGGCCAGATAAAGTATGGCTAGAGGGAGAGAGAGAAACGCTAGGGTTGTATTTAACCGGTCATCCCATTAATAGTTACCGCAAAGAGCTGAAAAATTATGTGACCTGGCGGCTGGAAGATGCGCACGCAACTAAACGCGATGTGATCTCGACCGTTTCAGGGTTGGTGATTGCTGCGCGAGTCATGACCACCAAACGCGGCTCTCGGCTGGGGATACTGACCCTGGATGATCGTTCGGGCCGGATGGAAGTGATGCTTTTTTCTGACGTGCTCGACAAATATCTTGATCTAGTGGAGAAAGATCGCATTCTGGTGGTCTCAGGACAGGTCAGCTTTGATGACTTCAACGGGGGGCTTAAAATGACCGCCCGTGAATTGATGGACATTAGCCAAGCGCGGGAAAAATACGCGCGTTGTTTGGGCATATCGATGTCATCTAAGCAAATAGAGGCCCCCTTTTTTGAACGATTTCATGATGCACTGGCGCCGTATCGTTCGGGTACGGTGCCGGTGAATATCTATTATCAGCGTGATGATGCGCGTGCTCGGTTGCGTTTAGGCGCGGAATGGCGTGTGACGCCAACCGATGAATTAATCGACACCTTGAAAGGCTTGCTCGGTAATGATCAAGTCGAATTAGAGTTTAACTAAGCCAGGCTGGTGACGTATCGCGTACACTGGCGGTGACCAATAGGATTCTCTTGGTATGAGTCTTAATTTTTTAGAGTTCGAAAAACCGATCGCAGAATTAGAAGCCAAAATTGAGGCCCTTCGTGCGGTGTCCAAGCGTGGCGGAGAAGACGCGGTTAACTTAGATAAAGAAATCGAGCAGCTGGAAACCAAAAGCGTTGAGCTTACTCGAAAGATTTTTGCTGATTTAGGTGCTTGGCAAGTCGCGCAGTTGGCGCGTCATCCACAACGCCCTTACACCTACGATTATCTGAACCGGATTTTTCACGAATTTGATGAGCTGGCCGGCGATCGTGCGTATGCCGACGACAAAGCATTAGTCGGTGGATTGGCGCGTCTTGAGGGGCGTCCAGTGATGGTGATCGGTCACCAAAAAGGGCGTGATACCAACGAAAAGGTAAAACGTAACTTTGGAATGCCAAAACCAGAAGGGTACCGTAAAGCATTACGCCTGATGAAGATGGCGGAACGGTTTAATATTCCTGTGATCACCTTTATTGATACCGCCGGCGCGTATCCTGGTGTGGGCGCGGAAGAGCGCGGCCAGTCGGAAGCGATTGCTCGAAACCTTAAAGAAATGGCTGGGTTAACTGTCCCCATTATTTGTAATGTGGTTGGTGAAGGAGGCTCTGGAGGAGCGTTAGCGATAGGCGTAGGCGATTACGTCAACATGCTGCAATACTCAACCTATTCGGTGATTTCGCCTGAGGGATGTGCGTCGATTCTTTGGCGTGATTCAGCAAAAGCCCCTCAAGCGGCGGATGCAATGGGGATCACAGCGCCACGGCTTAAAGAGCTGGGTTTAATTGATACTGTGATTAGCGAACCACTTGGGGGCGCCCATCGCGATTTAACCGCGATGGCAGAGCGTATTAAAGACACCTTGTTGGCCCAGCTGGCTGATTTGGAAGGCTTGGATACGGAAAGCCTGCGCGATCGTCGTTACCAGCGTTTATTGAACTACGGTTATTGCTAAGCCGTTATGGTATTTATAGGGATAAAAGGGCCTTCGGGCCCTTTTCTTTTGACCAGCGGCCAGCAACAATGGCGGATTATATCAACAGTGAATGCCTATGCTTTACCAACAACTTTGTGATTGTTTGGCACCGTTAACCACGACGCCACGGCAGATCATTCTCGCATTAAGCGGTGGTCTGGACTCTCGGGTGCTGCTTGCACTGTTGGCTCAGTATCGTGATCAGCATCCTCAGCATTGTTATCGGGTGGTCCACGTTAATCATGGTTTGCAACTGCAGGCTGAACAATGGGCGAGACAATGCCAACACTGGGCTGCACAAGCGGGCTTTGACTGTCGAGTTGAGCATGTTGAACTCGACAGTGCGCTCAGTCTTGAACACGCCGCGCGTGAAGCAAGGTATCAGGCCTTGCAACAACATCTAGAGCCGGAAGGTTTAGTGTTGACGGCGCAGCATGGTGACGATCAGGTTGAAACATTTTTCCTCGCGCTAAAGCGTGGCAGTGGCCTCGACGGATTAGCAGGGATGCCCGAGGTGCGTCCATTAGGGCAGGGCTGGCTCGTGCGGCCTCTCTTAGCCCAATCACGTGCTGCCCTTGCAAGCTATGCCAGCAGCCATGGGCTGAGTTGGATTGATGACCCTAGCAATCAGCAAACTCGCTTTGATCGCAACTTCTTACGTCAGCACTGGTTACCGGAAGCCGATGCGCGCTGGCCTGGCTTTCGACAAGCCGTTCAACGCACACAGCGCCTATGTGCAGAGCAATCCTCACTGCTGACGCGTTTTATCGCGCCGATAGTGGAAAATGCAGTCAGTGATTCAGGCGCGTTACCGATCGCGGTACTCCCCCAAGCGGATCCTGCCATGGCGCATGCGCTGCTCCGTCATTGGCTAAAGCGATATAAGTTGGTGCTCACTTATGCGCAGTTACAGGTGCTTATCCGTGATGTGATCCACGCCAAACAAGACGCTAACCCGTGTTTGACGATCGCAGATGTCAGTATTCGTCGCTATCAGCAACAGCTTTATGTCGTCACACCTTGTGCCGACTTATCGCAGTGGCAAGGAGAGTTAACACTGGAGCAGCCCCTGACGTTACCCGATGGGCTTGGACAATTGCACTTGTTGCCCTTTGAGGCGACAGCGCCAGGTTTAGCGCTCGGACCATTAACCTCAACGCTCAAGGTCCACTTTAATCCGAGTGGCTTAGCAATGCATCCTGTTGGGCGGCAAGGGCGGCGAAAATTAAAGAAGCTTTATCAAGAGGCGGCGATCCCAAGTTGGTTACGTCGTCGGCAACCTATTGTCTGTGACGATCAGGGCGTGGTAGCGGTGGCTGACCATTTTGTTCGTCTAGGGGCGAGTGGTCAGCAATGGCGACTCGTTTGGCAACGTTAGCGTTAGTCTTTGCAAACGGATGTTTACCTATTTTTACTCCGTTAAACCGAGGACAAAAGAAACATCGCGCATCATGGCGGCATAATAGCATGCCCGTCTAGTGATGATTAATTGAGCAGTTAAGCGCCCCGGGCTTGCTTAATTTTCCCGAATTACTTAATGTACTAGTCTAATGATACATGAGGTGAGTGGTAATGGCATCAAGTCGCGAGTTATTCGGTACTAGAATTGGCTTCGTTCTCGCTGCAGCAGGGGCTGCGGTTGGGCTCGGTAATATTTGGGGGTTTCCGACACAAGCGGCCAGTAATGGCGGGGGCGCTTTTTTGCTCGTCTATCTTCTGATGATTCTGCTGGTCGCGTTTCCGATGCTGGTGGTCGAGATGGCGATAGGCCGTCATGGTCGAGCTAACCCGCTAGATAGTATGCGTGCATTAAGTGACAACCCACTAATGAAGCGCTTAGGCAGTGGTGTGGGTCTTATTGGCCTGGCGGTGCCTTGTATGGTGTTAGCGTTTTATAGCATCGTTGGTGGTTGGTTAGTGTCATTTTTGCTCGCCGCGGTCGCAGAGATCCTGCAATTTACCGATACAGCGGCATGGTTAAAAGGCTTTTCGGCGTCGCGTAACCTGTTTGGTGCTATCCTTTTTTATGTTTTGACTATTTTTATCGTCCAAGCCGGGGTCAAGCAAGGGATCGAACGCTGGTCAACGCGTTTGATGCCTGCGCTATTTGTCTTATTTGCCGCCATGTTCATCTACATCATGACATTGCCAGGCGCGACAGAAGGACTAAAGCACTATCTCATCCCAGACTTTAGCAAGATCATGGACAAAGACTTGTTGCTAGCCGCGATGGGGCAAGGCTTCTTTTCGCTGACGATTGGTGGGTGCTCGATGTTGATTTATGGCTCTTACCTTAGCCAGAAAGAGAATTTGCCGAAGATGGCCTTGAGTGTGACCTTGGTGGATACTGCTGTGGCGGTAGTTGCGGGGTTAGTGGTATTGCCAGCGATGTTTGTGGCGATGCATCAGGGCGTCGAAATCTATGCTCAGGATGGCAGCTTACTTAGCGCCGATACCTTAGTATTCACCGTGTTACCCTTGCTGTTTGAAAGCTTAGGTGCTGCTGGCCCCTATGTGTCTTTGGTCTTCTTCTTATTAATGACGATTGCCGCACTGACGTCCTCTATTTCTATGCTCGAGTGTCCGGTTGCACTGGCTAGCGAGCGGTTAGGATCAAATCGTAAATTGACAAGCTGGGTGCTTGGCGGCTTGATTGCGGCGTTGAGTGCGGTGATTGTTTTCCACTTTGGTACTTTGTTCGGGTTAGTGGCAAAAGTGGCGACTCAATACTTCCAGCCTTTTGCTGCTTTACTGTTTTGCTTATTTGGTGGCTGGATCTGGGCGCGTGACCGTAAATTGTCTGCCTTACGTGAGGGCTATGAAGAGATTGAACAGAGCCTTTTTTGGAAAATTTGGCCCGCCTATGTGAAGTTCGTGTGTCCTATTTTGGTGGCAACCGTGTTATGGGTGTCACTGGGTTAAGCGAACACGCTCACAGGGTGAATTGAGATAAAAAGCGGACATCATGTCCGCTTTTCTCGTTTTAATCCTGATTATCGAAATTGCTTCGTTGCTTCCAGGTAGTCAAAGCCCGCGTCTTTAAGCCGAGCACAGAGAGCGGCTTTATCTATCTCGTAATAGCGAACCAAATCGTCCAAGCCATCGAATTCATCACGCAGCTTCATGTTGATGATGCTCATCAGCATCACAGGATCCATGGTCGCGTAATTGTTTAAATCCATCTTAATCCTCGTGATCGCTAATCAATAAATTGGCGGCTGCAAATGCAGCTTGGTCGCGACGTGACTGAGGAATCGACGGATCTTGTGCAACGTCGTTTAGGGTGTTGATCGCGCAGTGGATCGCCGCGGGAATATAGCCTTGCTCACCACTGCCTATTTCGGCATAGCGTTGGCGAATAAGATCACAGCAGTCTGCAACTTTCATGATTGTCTCCTCAAGTGATGATAAGGAGCACTATACCCAATCTCACCGGCAGGAGGAAAGTATTAACGTGCGCGCTTCTGGCGGTACATGCTCTGGTCAGCACGCTCGTAAAGAGAGAGGTTATTGTCGCCTTGTCGATACTCAGAAAATCCGACCGAGGCACTGATCTGATGGCTGGATAGCAGGTGGTCTTGGCCAACGAGTTGTTTAACGCGTGTTGTGACTCGCTTGACTGACGTTTGGCTGGCGGGCTGTAAGATGACGGCAAACTCATCGCCGCCCAGTCGATAGCAGCGATCACTTCCTCTTACCGCTTCCCTAACCAGCAAGGAAAAGCGGCGTAACACTTTATCGCCGTCCAAATGACCATAGGTGTCATTGACTTGTTTAAAGTTGTCCATATCGAACATCACCATCACAAGGCCGATATTTTCTCGCTCGCATACAGCAACCGCATGCTGAAGATCCTGCTCAAAGCTCGTACGGTTGTGTAAGCCTGTTAAACCATCAAGTAACGCCATATTTTTCACACGCGTATACTCAACGGCATTATTAAGCGGGCCGGCTAATAACTTGTGATAGGTGTGTAACAAGCTAATTTCGTCTCGGTCGAGCTTATAAGGTGTCGAATATTGAAGGACACCAAGCGGCTGTTTATTGAACTTGATTGAAAACGTTTGACGAAAGGTATGTTGCTCACCACGGCGAATGATATTGGAGATGTCATCGTGCTCCCAAATAATCCGACCGATATCGATATGTTTTTCTAATTGGCGCGCATAGACCTCGAACAGGACCTTTATATCAAGGTGGCCTTGCAGTTTTTGCAGCAACAACAAGCGCTGATCGGCGCCCAACGGAATAATCCGCGGGGGGGAATCAGCCTTTGTATACTGCTTTATGTGCGAGGCATTCATTAAAGGATAACAACTCTACAATCGTGTGTGTTTGTAATGGTAAAGCAGAAATCATGCCAGCCTTTAATATTCATCCTAATCATGGTGAGGAGAGGCTAATAAGCATGTTGTTTTTTAGATAATTAATCGGTCAGTAGAGAAAGAATATCAGACTGATGATTGTGTGCATCGCGATAACCAATGTCAATCAACTGGCGAAGGTATGCCGGCTCAAATAACAAATAACTCGCTAGGGTCGCATCTTGACCGGCATTGATGCCTAATAATTTGAGTAAACTCCGCAAGGCTATCGGCATATGTGGGTAAAAACGCTTGGCTAGGGGCTCAAAAGGCTCAGAAGGACGCAGATGTAAGACATCAATATGGCGTAATCCCAACTGTTGCTGCTGTGATGGCGTCAGCGCACTAGCTACTTGATTAAGTCGTTGAAGGTGCTCCAAATCTGCAGACAGTGTATCGGCGAAAATGGCATTCATCAGGTGGCCGCCGAGCATTGCTAGCCCAGGAGCTGCATGATTTATTTGAGCAGATTGCCGGATCCCAGTGGTCAAATCTAAAATGAGGATACGCTCTGCATCCATTTTTACCGCTGGCCGCAAAGGTGCGATCTGGTGGATGGCACCGTCACCGTAAAACTCATGGCCAATTCTAGATGCTGGAAACATGAACGGAATAGCGGAAGAAGCGAGTAAGTGTTCTGTTGATATTTGACTGCGGCGGCCCACCGCACGGGCACGTACCCAAGGCGGAATCTCCGGATCTCCTTGGAAAAAGCTGACTGACTGGCCGGTTTGATAGTTAGAGGCGGTGACGGATAGCCCGTGTAAGTGCCCAGCTAAGAGCTGATAATTAAGTTTATTAAAGTTAATGGTTTGATTAAGCAGATAGCGTAAAGGTCGGTTATTTAGTAAGCCAAAGGGAATGGGAGGTTGATAGTGAGACTGAAAACGTTGCCCGGTTTGTGACAACAGGTGGCCAATCAATGCGCTGGGGTGACTCGCAATGACACGAGACGTACTCAATCGGCGCCATAGCCACGACAGTTTTTTGACGCCTAGTCGAAAACATGACGCATGGCTCGCAAGGGAGACGGCATTAATCGCATCGGCTGATGTGCCACAATAAATAGTAAACGGGCTAGTATGCACGCGCGGATACCACTGCGCGATCGCCGATAACACACCAACTTGGTAAGCGGCTCGGGCCCCACCGCCAGTCAGCACCAAAGCTGTCTTAGGTTTGCTTTTGGCCATACATATCTCATCCTCGCGCTAACAGTTTGATTATAGACAGCCTGTGTGCGCCGATGCATGGTCATTGTCACACTCTTTCCAACATTCAATCTTTTAAACATTGCGGATGGTGACTGCGTTGAATAGAGGGCTTTGTAATCAGTGAGGCCGATTGGCAACAAATCAGCAAAAAAATACCCCGCTAAAACGGGGTATTGAATGCAACCATCACGCGTTATTTAAGCGAGTTTTGATTGAATGAAAGTCAGTGCATCGTCAATCGCAAAAGGCACTTTCTCGCCATCACGACGGTGTTTGTACTCGAACACTCCGTTATCCATGCTGCGCTCTCCGATAACAATCGTGTGAGGAACACCGACAAGCTCAATGTCGGAGAACATTACGCCTGGGCGCTCTTTACGATCATCGAATAATACATCGATACCAGCGTGAGTCAGATCAGCATAGAGTGCTTCTGCTGCTTCGCGTACGCGCTCAGACTTATGCATATTCATCGGTACAATGGCAACTTTAAATGGCGCAAGGGCATCGGGCCAGATAATGCCATTTTGGTCATGGTTCTGTTCGATGGCGGCAGCAATCACACGCGTAATGCCGATACCGTAACAGCCCATTTCTAGCATCGCGTTCTTGCCATCCTGTCCAAGCACGCCGGCATTCATTTTTTGCGAGTAGTTATTACCAAGCTGGAAAATATGACCGACTTCAATACCGCGTTTAAACATCAGCGTTCCTTTGCCACACGGGCTAGGGTCGCCTTCGACAACGTTGCGTAGGTCCTCAACTTGGCCAAGCGCCGCATCGCGTCCCCAGTTGATCCCGAAGTAGTGCTTATCGTCGATATTGGCACCTGCGCCAAAATCGTTCATGACTGCCACACTGCGGTCAACGATGAAAGGAGACGGTAAGTTGACAGGCCCTAAAGAGCCAGGACCCGCTCCAACCAGTGCGCGGATTTCTTCTTCAGTCGCAAAGGTAAGTGGTGCAGCAACCTGTGGTAGGTTCTCTGCTTTCACTTCATTCAACTCGTGGTCACCACGGATGATTAGGGCGATAAGATCAGACTCTACCTCGTCAGAGGCTTTGACAAATAAAGTTTTTACCGTCTTTTCAATCGGAAGCTCAAACTGCGCAACCAACTCAGCGATGGTTTTCGCATCAGGAGTATCGACGAGCGTCATTTCTTGGGTCGGTGCATCAGCCTGCGTTTTAGGTGCCAAAGCTTCGGCTTTTTCAATATTTGCTGCGTAGTCGGACTCGGTTGAAAATGCAATCAGATCTTCACCACTGTCGGCCAGGACATGGAACTCGTGTGATGCTGACCCACCAATCGCACCGGTATCTGCTAACACAGCACGATAGTCCAGCCCCATACGATCAAAAATGGCACAGTAGGCCGCACGCATCTTCTCGTAGCTTTGTTCCATGCCTGCTTTATCAATATCAAAACTGTACGCGTCTTTCATTGTGAATTCGCGTGAGCGCATAACACCAAATCTTGGACGTACTTCATCACGGAACTTGGTTTGGATTTGATAAAGATTGAGCGGCAGTTGCTTGTATGAATTAATTTCATTACGTGCCAAGTGCGTAATCACTTCTTCATGCGTAGGGCCTAAGACAAAATCACGCTGATGGCGGTCAGCAATACGAAGTAGCTCAGGACCAAACTTCTCCCAGCGCCCCGTCTCTAACCAAAGATCAGCAGGTTGGACAACGGGCATCATGGTCTCAACGGCCCCGGCTCGATTCATTTCTTCGCGCACAATGCGTTCAACATGGTGAAGTACGCGGACACCCGAAGGCAACCAAGTATAAAGGCCAGAGGCAAGTTTTCGAATCATGCCCGCGCGCAGCATCAGCTGGTGGCTGACAATCTCTGCGTCGCTAGGGGTTTCTTTCAAGGTAGAAAGCAGATATTGACTGGTACGCATTTAAAGTTATCCGTTGAAATTGGCGTTCAATAAGTCCAAACATATTAACAGTGTGGGGGAGTTTCGACAAAAGCTTCTACCGCCACGACCAGGATTTGCGTAGGTTGTACATAAAACCGCACGTTAAAATCAAAAAGGTGTACGGCGTAACATTTATCATCCTTTTTACCCTGTTTATAAGCAGGACGAGGATCCTGGGCTAATACTTCGCTAATCACGCGTTGATGGTAGGCTTGATAAGGAGATTGAGATAAATCCTGTAATGCGTTGTCAGAAAAACGGACGTCCATTGGGGGCGGTTTGGTTTGAGCAAATCCGCCTTGAGCGTCGGCTATGCTATCTGAATAGGGAATGTATGGTTTTATATCGATAATAGGTGTCTGGTCGACGAGATCGCATCCGCGCAGTGTTAAGGTGACCTGCCCGTTATCCTGTGACACATCAACCAGCTCGACGGCTGACATGCCAATACCGTTAGGGCGAAACGTTGCTCGGCTAGCAAAGACGCCAATACGTTCATTCCCACCTAAACGAGGGGGACGCACTGTCGGTCGCCATCCTTTCTCTAAGTTTTGGTCAAAGAGAAAGAGCAACCATAGATGGGAATATTGTTCGATGCCTCGGACAGCCTCAATCTGATTCGCGTCATCGTGTAATTTAAGGTGGGCAAGCGCACTCGGTGCCAGCCCCGGTTGGCGAGGAACAGCAAACTTTTCTTTAAACGGTGATTGGAGCGTGCCGATCGGCGTGATAGAAAATGGGGAGCGCATAAACGAATAAACCCGACAATAAAGCCGCTATACTAGCATGCGAAAGAGACGGGGAGTATGGATGCAAGTCAGTCTTGAGCGTGACATAATCTGGTGACTATTGATGAAGAGGAAAAATGCGTGAGGCTACCAGCAATTTTTATCGATCGTGATGGCGTGGTGAATGTTGACCACGGTTATGTGGCCAGTATCGATAACTTTGAATACATTGACGGTGTGTTTGAGGCGTGCCGCGCGTTAAAAGAAAAAGGGTATCTTTTAGTGTTAGTCACTAATCAAGCGGGCATTGCTCGGGGTTACTACAGCGAAGAAGATTTCTTACAATTGACAGAGTGGATGGATTGGAACTTTGCCGATAAAGGTGTCGATTTCGATGGCATCTACTATTGCCCGCATCATGCATTAGACGGCATCGGTGAATATCAACTTGATTGTGACTGCCGAAAACCTAAACCAGGCATGCTTTTAGAGGCAGCGAAAGAGCTTGATATTGATTTATCTCGCTCTGTGATGGTGGGTGATAAAGCAGATGACATGAAAGCCGCTCAAGCAGCAGGCATCGAAACGCGATTTCTGGTTCGTTCAGGGAAGCCTATTACCGAAGAAGGGATGGCGTTAGCGACTGAGGTCCTCGTATCGATTGCCGATGTGCCGGATGCATTGAAAGATACCCAAGCGTAAACGTATATTTAACGATGCGGCGAAAAGTTGTGCGATTAGATTTTTTTGAACAAAAACACTTGCATCAAAAAAACAACTCTCTATAATTCGCTTCTCGTTGGCACGGCAAGCCGAGCTAACAACGGCAACACAGACAAGCAAAACAAAATGCTTGACTCAGTGCCAAAGTGGCGTATTATGCCACTCCCGCTCAGCGATGAGCAGCGCTCTTTAACAATTTGACCTATGCAATCTGTGTGGGCACTCGTTGAGAATAGACAAAAAGATTTATTCGATGAACTGAGTGACCAATTCATGTTGGTACAGCCTTGAGCTGTTTTGATTTCACTTTTTTAAAAGTGGATGCCAACAAGAGCACAGTCAATTCGTTTGTCTCGCAAGAGACGAACAAAACAGTATTTATCGAGCCGTTTGTCTTTTCTTWGGAAAAGCAAACACCAAAACTTTAATTGAAGAGTTTGATCATGGCTCAGATTGAACGCTGGCGGCAGGCCTAACACATGCAAGTCGAGCGGAAACGGCAGTATTGAAGCTTCGGTGGATTTACTGGACTTTAATTGAAGAGTTTGATCATGGCTCAGATTGAACGCTGGCGGCAGGCCTAACACATGCAAGTCGAGCGGAAACGGCAGTATTGAAGCTTCGGTGGATTTACTGGACGTCGAGCGGCGGACGGGTGAGTAACGGCTGGGAACCTGCCCTGACGAGGGGRATAACCGTTGGAAACGACGGCTAATACCGCATAATRTCTTGATTCGTTAGAGTCAGGACCAAAGGTGGCCTCTACATGTAAGCTATCGCGTTGGGATGGGCCCAGTTAGGATTAGCTAGTTGGTAAGGTAATGGCTTACCAAGGCAACRATCCTTAGCTGGTTTGAGAGGATGATCAGCCACACTGGGACTGAGACACGGCCCAGACTCCTACGGGAGGCAGCAGTGGGGAATATTGCACAATGGGGGAGACCNGGACCAAAGGTGGCCTCTACATGTAAGCTATCGCGTTGGGATGGGCCCAGTTAGGATTAGCTAGTTGGTAAGGTAATGGCTTACCAAGGCAACGATCCTTAGCTGGTTTGAGAGGATGATCAGCCACACTGGGACTGAGACACGGCCCAGACTCCTACGGGAGGCAGCAGTGGGGAATATTGCACAATGGGGGAGACCCTGATGCAGCCATGCCGCGTGTGTGAAGAAGGCCTTCGGGTTGTAAAGCACTTTCAGCAGTGAGGAAGGTCGTGTACTTAATACGTGCACGGCTTGACGTTAGCTGCAGAAGAAGCACCGGCTAACTCCGTGCCAGCAGCCGCGGTAATACGGAGGGTGCGAGCGTTAATCGGAATTACTGGGCGTAAAGCGCATGCAGGCGGTTTGTTAAGTCAGATGTGAAAGCCCGGGGCTCAACCTCGGAACCGCATTTGAAACTGGCAGGCTAGAGTCTTGTAGAGGGGGGTAGAATTTCAGGTGTAGCGGTGAAATGCGTAGAGATCTGAAGGAATACCAGTGGCGAAGGCGGCCCCCTGGACAAAGACTGACGCTCAGATGCGAAAGCGTGGGTAGCAAACAGGATTAGATACCCTGGTAGTCCACGCCGTAAACGCTGTCTACTTGGAGGTTGAGGTTTTAGACTTTGGCTTTCGGCGCTAACGCATTAAGTAGACCGCCTGGGGAGTACGGCCGCAAGGTTAAAACTCAAATGAATTGACGGGGGCCCGCACAAGCGGTGGAGCATGTGGTTTAATTCGATGCAACGCGAAGAACCTTACCTACTCTTGACATCCAGCGAAGCCTTTAGAGATAGAGGYGTGCCTTCGGGAGCGCTGAGACAGGTGCTGCATGGCTGTCGTCAGCTCGTGTTGTGAAATGTTGGGTTAAGTCCCGCAACGAGCGCAACCCTTATCCTTGTTTGCCAGCACRTAATGGTGGGAACTCCAGGGAGACTGCCGGTGATAAACCGGAGGAAGGTGGGGACGACGTCAAGTCATCATGGCCCTTACGAGTAGGGCTACACACGTGCTACAATGGCAGATACAGAGGGCAGCGAGACAGCGATGTTTAGCGAATCCCTTAAAGTTTGTCGTAGTCCGGATTGGAGTCTGCAACTCGACTCCATGAAGTCGGAATCGCTAGTAATCGTGGATCAGAATGCCACGGTGAATACGTTCCCGGGCCTTGTACACACCGCCCGTCACACCATGGGAGTGGGCTGCACCAGAAGTAGATAGCTTAACCTTCGGGAGGGCGTTTACCACGGTGTGGTTCATGACTGGGGTGAAGTCGTAACAAGGTAGCCCTAGGGGAACCTGGGGCTGGATCACCTCCTTACTGACGCTATTCTTGCGAGTGTTCACACAGATTG